>USCS01000215.1 GCA_900552875.1 uncultured Collinsella sp.
CTGGCCGAACGAGTCCCCATACCCTCGTTCGGTCAGACGCGCCGCCGCGGTTTGTGTTTGTGCCGTATAATGACCATTACCTATGACGCGATACAAAAGAAAGGTGTTTGCCCATGCAGGCACAGAAGGCGGAGGGAACCCGCGACCTTATCGGCGCCGAGATGCGCGCCTGGCAAAAGATGCGGCAGATTGCGGCCGGCGTGTTCGAGCCGTTTGGTTTTAAACCCATCGAGACGCCCGCGATCGAGCAGGTGGACGTGTTTGTCCACGGTATCGGCCAGTCGACCGACGTCGTGCGCAAGGAAATGTTCCGCGTGTTCAGCGGTGCCAACCTGGAGCGCGTCTTTACCGAGGGCACCGACACCAAACTCAAGCCCAAGCAGCGCCTGGCACTTCGCCCCGAGGGCACGGCCGGCGTGGTGCGCGCCGTCGTCGAGAACAACCTGGTGCCCCAGGGCTCCACGCCGTTTAAGGCGTACTACGCCGAGGCCATGTTCCGCGGCGAGCGTCCCCAGAAGGGCCGCCTGCGCCAGTTCCACCAGGTGGGCATCGAGTGGCTCGGCGCTCCCGATCCGGCGGCAGACGCCGAGTGCATCATCATGCTCATGGAGTTCTACAAGCGCCTGGGCTTCGATCTTTCCAAGCTCCGTCTGCTCATTAACTCGATGGGCGATGCCCAGTGCCGTCCGGCCTATCGCGAGCAGGTCAAGCAGTTTATCCTCGATCACGCCGACGAGATGTGCGACGAGTGCCGCGAGCGCGCCGAGCTTAACCCGCTGCGTGCCTTCGACTGCAAGAACGACCATTGCCGCGAGGTCATGGCCGACGCGCCGCTGATGGGTGACAACCTGTGCGATGAGTGCCGCGAGCACTACGAGCAGGTCAAGCGCTATTTGGATGCGGCGGGTATCGAGTATGTCGAGGATCCCACCTTGGTGCGTGGCCTTGACTACTACACCCGTACCGTCTTTGAGGTCGAGGCTCCTGGCGCCGGCGTCGGCTCCATCGGTGGCGGCGGCCGCTATGACGGCTTGGTCGAGCTCGAGGGTGGCAAGCCTACGGCCGGCGTCGGCTTTGCCGTCGGTTTTGAGCGCGCCCTGCTGGCCCTGCAGGCCTTTGGCAGCGATCTGGGTGCCGATGAGGCCCCGTGCGTCTATGTCGCCAATGCCGGCAAGGAACTGCGCCAGAACGTCTTTGCCATTACGCAGGAGCTTCGCGCCGCAGGCATCGTGACCGAGGCCGACTATCAGGGCCGTTCGCTCAAGGCCCAGTTTAAGCAGGCCGATAAGGTGGGCGCCAAGCTCATCCTGGTCCTGGGCGGCGACGAGCTTGCCGCCGGCAAGGTCAAGGTGCGCGACATGGAGAGCCATGACGAGGTACTGGTCGATCTGGCCAACGTGGTCGAGGCGGTTCGCGAGCGCCTGTAGCGCATCTTTTTGAGCTGCGGGCCTGCTAACGTGCCCTGCTCATGGAGAGCGATTGTTACGGGGGTGTTTCGCTTTTATGCGGAATGCCCTCGTTTGCATATGCCGTCCACCGAGAAATACGACCATTTAGAGCAAAAACCCTTGCAATGCAGAAAATACTTTTGTGTGGTAAAGCGCAATCAGTGTCGAAAGTATTTCGCAAGCGCCTATAATGAATACCGCATGTTACGTGCATAGAAGGAGGAATGGGAGGAAACGTGGCTGAGAACCTAAGCAACCAGTCTGTACCCGAAGCCGCGGCGCGCGTCGCTGCCGTGGTCAACCGCCTCGTTAACCGAATCGGCTCGAATGCCGAGTCCAGGGAGCGTCTCGCCGAGATCGAGATCCCCGAGGAGCTGCGCGACAATCTGGCGTTGTTCCTGCGCCTGGAGCGTCGTGTGCTTAGCGAGTATGATCCTGAGATCGCGGACCTGTTCGACAAGATCCTGTCGGCCGAGATTGTGGCCAATGCCGGCAACTCCGGTACCCGCGCTGCCGACGAGGCCGTCGACGAGCAGGGCGTGCCTACTGCCGATGAGTCCACCGCCGTGGCATTTCGTGAGGTCGTCGATCTGATCGACAGCCTGCCGCTCGATAAGCAGCAGGTCATTGTCCGCGCCTTTACGAGTTTCTTCCATCTGGCAAACCTGTCGGAGGAGAACTACCGTGTGGCGCAGCTGCGCGAGCGCGAGGCCGGTGCGTCGACCGATACCGAGGTCGATCCCGCCAACGAGCTCACCGTCGCCTATCACCAGCTGGTGAATGAGCTGGGCGTCGAGGGTGCCAACGAGCTGCTCGGCAAGCTTGAATTCCATCCCGTCTTTACCGCGCATCCCACTGAGGCCCGTCGTAAGGCCGTCGAGGGCAAGATTCGCCGTATCTCCAACCTGCTGGAGGAGCGTCCGCGTCTGGGCGGCTCCGACCTGGTGGAGAACGAGCGCCATATGCTGCAGGAGATCGACGCCCTGGTGCGTACGAGCCCCATCGCGCTCAAGAAGCCCACGCCGGTCGAGGAAGCCGATACCATCATCGACATCTTCGATAACACGCTGTTCGACGTTATCCCCGTCATCTATCGTCGCTTTGACGACTGGGTGCTGGGCGACAAGGCCGGTACCGTGCCGCCGCTGTGCCCGGCGTTCTTCCATCCCGGCAGCTGGATCGGTTCCGACCGCGACGGTAACCCCAACGTCACCGCCAAGGTGAGCCGTGAGGTCGCCGCCAAGTACTTCACCCACATGGTGCTCAAACTCGAGGACAAGTGCCGCCGCATCGGCCGCAACCTGACGCTCGAGGCCACCTACAGCAAGCCGTCGGCCGAGCTCATCAACCTGTGGAACCATCAGGTCGAGATGAGCACCCAGTACACGGCCCGCGCCGAGCTGATCTCCGAGCACGAGCCGCATCGCGCCGTCATGCTCGTCATGGCCGACCGTCTGAACGCCACCGTGCGCCGTATCACCGACACCATGTACCACAGCGCCGATGAGTTCCTGGAGGACCTGCGCGTCGTCCAGCGCTCGCTGGCCGCCTGCGGTGCCGTCCGTGCTGCCTACGGCCCGGTCCAGACCATCATTTGGCAGGTCGAGTCCTTCGGCTTCCAT
>USCS01000216.1 GCA_900552875.1 uncultured Collinsella sp.
GTAATAGGGACTGTTTTTGCTGGTCAAACCGCAAAACAGTCCCTATTTCACCGCAACTTATTGGTGGCCTTTTGGATGGCACTCAGCGCCACGGATCGGCTTCGAACATCGGCTCGCGCTCGGGGCGTCGGTCGCTGTAGGGATCGTAGCCGTCATCGTCCTCGTTCTCGGCACGGATGTAGGGGTCGCGCGGCTTGGGTGCCGGTTTCGGCGCGGGCTTTGGTGCGGCGGACGCTATCTCAGCCGCCGGTGCGTTCGTCTTGTTCTCGTCTTTCATCTGCATAGCTCCTTGCATCGCATCCGCTCAACATCATCGATTGTCGCACGAAAAAGGGCGGCGGACTCGATTGGATCCACCGCCCTTGGCGTTTAGAGACGACTGGCAGATTTTAAGGCATTGCCCAAAATCTACTCGGCGTCGGGAACCTCGTAGGTGGCCGCCGGCGTGTTATCGCACACGACGGTAAAGCCGCCGTCCTTGTCGACATCGACCGTCACCTGATCGCCCTCGCGCACCGTGCCGTCGATGATGGCCGCTGCGATGGCATCGACAACCTCACGCTGCACCAGACGCTTGAGCGGACGGGCACCAAAGACCGGGTCCAAGCCGCCCACGGCGAGCAGCTGCTTGGCCGCCGGGGTGATGGCAAGCGTCATGCGTTCCTTGGCCAGACGCGCGCGGACGTCGGCGAGCTGAATGTCGACGATCTTCTCGATCTGCGCCATGCCAAGCGGATGGAACACCACGATATCATCGATACGGTTGAGGAACTCGGGGCGGAAGGTCTGAGCCATGGCCGCGTCGACCTGATGGCGCATCTCCTCCTCGTCCTTGCCGGAAAGCTCAGCGATAGCCTTGGAGCCCACGTTAGACGTCATGATGATGATCGTGTTCTTGAAGGATACCTGGCGACCCTGACCGTCGGTCAGACGGCCGTCGTCAAGCACCTGCAGCAGCACGTTGAAGACATCCGGGTGAGCCTTCTCCATCTCGTCGAGCAAGATCACGGAATACGGACGACGGCGCACGGCCTCGGTGAGCTGGCCGCCCTCGTCGTATCCCACGTATCCCGGGGGCGCACCGATCAGACGCTGGACGCTGAACTTCTCCATGTACTCGGACATGTCGATACGCACGAGTGCGCGCTCGTCATCGAACAGGCACTCGGCTAGAGCCTTGGCGAGCTCGGTCTTACCCACGCCGGTGGGGCCCAGGAAGAAGAAGCTGCCAATGGGCTTGTCCGGATCGGAGAGGCCCGCACGGCTGCGGCGCACAGCTGCGGCGACGGCGGAGACGGCCTCGTCCTGGCCGATGACGCGCTTATGCAGCTCACCCTCCAAGCCCTTCAACTTGTCGAGCTCGCCCTGCATCATCTTGGACACGGGCACGCCGGTCCAGGCACTCACGACCTCGGCGATCTCATCGGAGGTCACCTGTTCGTTGAGGCCCTCGCCGTCCTGCTGCTTTTGTGCCTCGAGCGCAGCCTCGGAATCCTGAATCTGCTGCTGCAGGCCCGGGATCACGGAGTAGCGCAGCTCGGACGCACGGCCCAGATCGCCGTTGCGCGTCGCGCGCTCCTCTTCGCTCTTGGCCTCGTCGAGCTGTCCCTTGAGCTCCTGCACGTGGTCGATGGCGTTCTTTTGGTTGAGCCAGCCGGCCTTTTGCACGTTGAGCTTTTCCTGGACCTCGGCGATCTCCTGGCGCAGGGCTTCCAGGCGTTCCTTGGAGGCGTCATCGGTCTCCTTCATGAGCGCCTGCTCCTCAATCTGCAGCTGGGTGAGCTGACGCGTGGTGGCGTCGATCTCGACCGGCATGCTGTCGAGCTCCATGCGCAGGCGGCTTGCGGCCTCATCGACCAGGTCGATGGCCTTGTCGGGCAGGAAACGGTCGGCGATGTAGCGATCGGAGAGGTCGGCAGCCGCCACGAGCGCGCCATCGGTGATATGCACGCCGTGGAAGATCTCGTACTTCTCCTTGAGGCCACGCAGGATCGAGATGGTGTCCTCGACGGTAGGCTCGAAGACCATCACGGTCTGGAAACGACGGGCGAGCGCCGCGTCCTTCTCGATGTACTTGCGGTATTCGTCAAGCGTAGTCGCGCCGATCGCGTGCAGGTCGCCACGAGCGAGCGCCGGCTTGAGGATGTTACCGGCGTCCATGGAGCCCTCGGTGGCACCCGCGCCCACAATGGTGTGGAGCTCATCGATGAACAGGATGACCTTGCCTTCGGACTTCTGCACTTCCTTGAGCACGGCCTTCAAGCGGTCCTCGAACTCGCCGCGGTACTTGGCGCCGGCGACCAGCGCGCTCATGTCGAGCTCGATGAGGTCACGGTCGCGCAGCGTGCTCGGCACGTCGCCGGCCACGATACGCTGGGCGATGCCCTCGACGATGGCCGTCTTGCCGACGCCCGGCTCGCCAATGAGCACGGGGTTGTTCTTGGTGCGGCGGGACAGGACCTGGATGGTACGACGGATCTCGTCGGTACGGCCGATGACCGGATCGAGCTTACCGGCACGGGCAAGGTCGCAGATATTGCGGCCGTACTGTTCCAGTGCCTCAAACTGAGTCTTGTCCTCGGCAGACGTCACGCGGTCATCGCCACGTAGCTCCTCGTAGACCTGCTCGATGCGCTCCTTGGTCACGCCGGCATCGCGCAGAATGCGGCCCGCCTCGCCCTTGTCCTCGGCAAGCGCCATCAGCAGATGCTCGGTCACCACAAAGCTGTCGCCCATCTTGGTGGCCTTCTTCTCGGCCTTTTCGATAACGCGGACGAGCTCGTTGGACAGGCCCATCTGTTGGCCCTCGCCCGAAACCTTGGGCGCGTGGTCGATGGCATCTTGCGTGGAGCGTGCGAGCTGAGCCGGGTCGGCACCGATGCTCTCGATGATCACGGAGATATTGCGCTCGCCGGCACCGAGTAGGGCAGACAGCAGGTGAATCGGCTCCACCGCGCCGGCCTGCGCGTCGGCAGCCGTGCTCATGGCGGTCTGCAGCGCCTCGCGCGACGTCATTGCTAGCTTATCGATTCTCATGGAATCACCTCTCTTGGGGCGG
>USCS01000217.1 GCA_900552875.1 uncultured Collinsella sp.
GCCGCCGGTCAAAAGGCCGCTCGCCGCGCGATTCAGTTTATCGAGCAGGATTCGATGGACCTGCGCTGTGTGGTGCTGCCCGACGGCAACGACCCCATGGAGTTCATCACGGCGCATGGCGGCCAGGAGCTTCAGGCGCGCATTGACGCGGCCGAGTCCCTCATGGACTTTGTGTACCGCTCGCTGCAGGAGTCGAGCGACATTACCACACCGGGCGGTCGCGCCAAGGCGCTCGAGGACGCGCTGACGCTCATCTATCCGCTACGTGACAGCTATATGATCGACACGTACTTTATCCAGATTGCCGACCTGTTGGGTTTGGACCTGGAGACCGTGCGCGCGAGTTCGGGCCGCGTGTTTCGCGATGTCGCCAAGCGTGAGGATGCCGAGCGCCGGCGTGAGCAGAACTACGAGCGTCAACGCGCGCAAGCTGAGCGCGCGGGCAGTGCGAGCGGTCGGGCGTCTGGTTCGCAGGGGACGTCTCGCGGTGCCTGGGCCGCGGGTGCGACGCCGCCGGTGTCCGCACCGGTCGAGGAGGACCCGTACGACTACGTTCCGCTTGATGCCTATGGGGCCGCACCGGTGGAGGTCGACGAGGACCTGCCGCCAATCGATGTGCCGGCGGGAATGGAAAGCGCGGCACCCGTTGCCGATAGTCCAAGCGCGGCGGCGGCTCCGTCGATGCCGATCGTTTTGACCGATTTGGAGCGGAAATCCCTGGCGGGGGAGCGCGAGCTGCTGACCATGCTCACGAGCTATCCCGATCTGTTCCGCACCTATGCCGATCGCATTTGTTCTATCGAGTGGGTCGACCCGCGTCACGAGTCCATTGCGTGGGCCGTGCTGGCAACGCCGCCGGGAACCGATCCTGCGGCATGCATGGATGCGGCGCGGGCGGTGTGTCCTGAGGCGGCGTCGCTTGTCAGCGCCGGGCGCATCTCGGCGACGAGTAAGCACCCGACCGAGACGAACATCGTCTTTATGCTCGACACCCTCGAGCTCTACACCATCAAACGTCGCATGCGAGCCGCGCAGGCCAAGTTGCGTCAGGACCGTTCACTCGACGATGAGGCCCGTCGCGTGCTGACGATGCAGGCGGTGCAAGATTCACAGCGCCAGCGCGAGCTTCAAAAGTCGATCGGTGGCGTGGCCGACCCGTTCCGTTTGATCGGTTTGGAGACCGCAGGTGCCGATCAGGCCTAGATGTTGTGGTCAACCAGCGTATTCTCGCCTATATCCTGTCTTTATTTTGGGTATAGACGTCCATGTGTGTGCTAAAGTATTGAGTCCTGTGGACTACGAAGGGAGAATCTGTGCCAAAAAAGACTGAGAGCACGGGTACTGGGCTGGAATCCTACGTTGCAAAGCTCATGGGCAACGGCTCAAACAGGACTTCGGTAACCGAGGACGAGATTCAGGTCGCCCTGAAGGATATCGATGTCTCCGATGAGCAGCTCAACGCGGTGTATTCCGCGCTGCGCAACAGCGGCATCCAGATTATCTCCGCGAGCGGAAACGACGACGCCCCGATGGACGTCGACGATGACGATAACGATACCGACGATTTCGACGATGACGAGCACGATTCCGGCTCGCTTGACGATCACGAGCTTAAGATGGCCCGCCAGGCCGATGCCGAGATGGGCTCTTCCAAGAGCAAGAAGAAGCGCACCGTGCGCACGTCCCGTTCGCGTTCGCGCGTGCGCGGCATCGATGCCTCCACGGTGATGCTGACCGGCGACCCGGTTCGTATGTACCTCAAGGAGATCGGTAAGGTCGACCTGCTGACCGCATCTGAAGAGGTCGATCTGGCCATGAAGATCGAGGCCGGTCTCGAGGCTACCGAGAAGCTCGAGGCTGCCGATGCAGGCGAGATTGAACTCACACGCTCCGAGATGCGTCGACTTACGCGTATCGAGAATGTTGGTCTTGAGGCCAAGCAGGCGCTCATCAGCGCAAACCTGCGTCTGGTCGTCTCCATCGCCAAGCGCTATGTCGGCCGTGGCATGCTGTTCCTGGATCTGATCCAGGAGGGCAACCTCGGTCTGATCCGCGCCGTCGAGAAGTTCGACTACCAGAAGGGCTTTAAGTTCTCCACGTACGCCACGTGGTGGATCCGTCAGGCCATTACGCGCGCTATTGCCGACCAGGCCCGTACCATCCGTATTCCCGTGCACATGGTCGAGACCATCAACAAGCTCGTCCGCGTGCAACGCCAGCTTCTCCAGGATCTGGGTCGCGACCCGACCCCTGAGGAGATCGGTGCCGAGATGGACATGAGCGCCGATCGCGTCCGCGAGATCCAGAAGATTTCGCAGGAGCCCGTGTCGCTCGAGACCCCGATCGGCGAGGAAGAGGATTCCCAGCTGGGCGACTTCATCGAGGACTCCCAGGCCATCGTTCCGCCCGATGCCGCCAGTTTCTCCATGCTGCAGGAGCAGCTCACCCAGGTGCTCGATTCGCTTGCCGATCGCGAGCGCAAGGTTATCGAGCTGCGCTTTGGTCTCGTCGACGGACATCCCCGTACGCTTGAGGAAGTTGGCCGCGAGTTTGGCGTCACGCGCGAGCGTATCCGCCAGATCGAGGCAAAAGCCCTCCGCAAGCTCCGCCATCCCAGCCGGGCCAAACGGCTGCGGGATTATCTGGAATAAAGCTCCCGAAGGGGCACCCATCACGCCGGGTGCCCCTTTCTGCTGCCCGGAAGCACAAGAGCAAACCTGTACAAAATGCACAAGGGTGTTTTTGGTGAGAACGTGCAAAACTCAAAAAGCAATACCCAAAACGCACAAAGCGGACACAGAACCGGGTGTGCCGCAAAAGCGGGGGCTTGACAAAAAAATCGGCCCGAAATGGGAAAAATGGCTTGACAACAGGGCTTTCCCGGTGTATACTGCATTAGTATCACATAATGGCCTAGTGCGCCAAAAAGGGAGCTTCGGTTCGGTCGGCCCAAGGGGTAGACACGAAAAGTTTGTGAAAAACGCCGAACTTCCTCTGAGGATACGGGTCGATTTATGTGCGTCT
>USCS01000218.1 GCA_900552875.1 uncultured Collinsella sp.
CTCCTCGCGCATCTGCTCGGTAAAGGGCACCTTGGGCCATGCGGTCGAGGCGCTCTCACGCTGTGCCTCGAACGTGTACTTGCGGCTCGCGAACGCGGGGGCGTCCGTGGAGGGAGCCACCGGCGCGGCATCACCCTGCTCGTAGGCCTCGCCCGCGGCCGTGGCCTCTGCCAGGCGCTCGGCCTCCTGGTCCTTGAGCGCTGCCATGAGCGAGCGGATGCGGATGCGCGCGGCGCCCAGGTTGGACACTTCGTCGATCTTGAGCACGGTGTAGATCTTGCCGCTGGCCTCCAGGATCTCCTGCACCTGATCGGTAGTCAGGGCATCGAGACCGCAGCCGAAGGAATTGAGCTGGATCAGGTCCAGGTCGTTGCGCATCGTCACAAAGCGGGCGACGGCGTACAGGCGGCTGTGGTACATCCACTGGTCGACGACGCGAATCGGACGCTCGGGCTTCACCAGGTGTGCAAGCGAATCCTCGGTAAAGACCGCAAAACCAAAGCTCGAGATAAGCTCGGGCAGGGCGTGGTTGATCTCGGGGTCGTTGTGGTAGGGGCGACCGGCGAGCACAATGCCGTGGCCACCGTGGTCCTCGACCCACTTAAGAGCCTCCTCACCCATGGTCTGGATGTCCTCGTGGAAGCGCGCGTCGGCCTCAAAGGCAGCGTTGACGGCGGCATCGACCTCGGAGCGCGTGATCTTGGGTCCACGCACGCGACCGCGACCGGCCTCAGCATCGGCCACGCGGTCGACGGCGAGCACCTGGTACAGACGGCGCTTGAGCTCGGTCTTGTCGTGATAGGGCACAAACGGGTACAGGAACTCGATGTTCTGCTCGCGGATCTCGTCGATGTTGAGCGCCAACGCCGTGGGGTAGCTCATGACGATGGGGCAGTTATAGCAGTTGCCGGCGGTCGGATCCTCCTTGCGCTCCCAGCGCACGCACGGCATCCAGATAAAGTCGACATCACGATCGATGAGGTTCATCACGTGGCCATGGCTCATCTTGGCCGGATAGCACACGCTCTCGGACGGCATGGACTCGATGCCCGCCTGGTAGGTCTTCTTGCTCGACTGGTCGGACAGCTGCACGCTAAAGCCCAGGCGCGTAAAGAACGCGTGCCAGAAGGGGTAGTTCTCGTACATGTTGAGTGCGCGCGGGATACCCACGGTGCCGCGCGGGGCCTCGTCGGGGCTCAGCACCTCGCGGTTAAAGAGCAGCTCGTTTTTCTTTTTGAAGAGGTTAGGGGCCTCGGTCTTCTGCTTTTTGTGGCCGGCGCCCTTCTCGCAGCGGTTGCCGGTAATGAAGCGCCTGCCGCCGCCAAAGTCGTTAACGGTAAGCTGGCAGTTGTTAGAGCAACGGCCGCAGCGAACATGCTTTTGCGTCACGGTGAGGTGCGCGATGTCCTCGGCCGAGAGGATGGTCGAGGTGCCGTCGGCGCCGGCGCGATCGCGGGCGAGCAGGGCCGCACCGTAGGCGCCCATGCAGCCGGCGATGTCGGGACGCACGGCGTGAACGCCCGTGAGTTGCTCAAACGCGCGCAGCGTGGCATCGGACATAAAGGTGCCGCCCTGAACGATCACCTGACTGCCGATCTCCTTGGGATCGCGCAGCTTAATGACCTTGAACAGGGCATTCTTGATGACGGAATAGGACAGGCCGGCCGCGATGTCGCCCACCGTGGCACCTTCCTTTTGCGCCTGCTTGACGCGCGAGTTCATAAAGACCGTGCAGCGGCTGCCCAGGTCGACCGGGGCCTTGGCATGGATGGCGGCATCGGCAAACGCGCGCACGTCCATGTTCATAGAGACGGCAAAGCTCTCGATAAAGCTACCGCAACCCGACGAGCAGGCCTCGTTGAGCATGATGTGCTCGATGACGCCGTCCTTGACGCGCAGGCACTTCATGTCCTGACCGCCAATGTCCAGGATGAACTCGACGCCGGGCAGGAATGCCTTGGCGCCACGCAGGTGCGCAACGGTCTCGATCTCGCCGGAATCGGCCTTGAGGGCCTCGATGAGCAGGGCCTCACCATAACCGGTGGTGGTCACGTGACCGATGGTGCAGCCGGCGGGGATGTGGTTGTAGAAATCGGCCATGATGACCTTGGCCGTGCCCAAGATGTCACCGTTGTTGTTGCCGTACCAGGTGTGCAGCAGCTGGCCGTCCTCGCCCACGAGCGCGGCCTTCATGGTGGTGGAACCGGCGTCGATGCCGATGAACACGCGGCCGGTGTAGCCGTCGAGCTTGCCCTTGGGGACGACTTCCTGGTCGTGGCGGGTTTTGAACTCGGCAAAATCCTCATCGGTGGCAAAGAGCGGGTCCAGGCGCTCGACCTCGGCACCCTGCGTGTCACCCAGGGCATCGATGGCCTCGATGAGCTGCGGGAACGTGCTGAGCTTGTTGGACTCGTGCGCCATGGCGGCGCCGCTCGCCACAAACAGGTGAGCGTTTTGGGGCACGATGCGGTGCTCCTCGTCCAGGTTGAGCGTGAGGTAGAAGCGATGGCGCAGCTCGGAGAGGTACCGCAGCGGTCCGCCCAGGAAGGCGACGTTGCCGCGGATGGGGCGGCCGCACGCCAGGCCCGAGATGGTCTGGGTCACGACGGCCTGGAAGATGGAGGCGGCCACGTCCTCGGGGCGGGCGCCCTCGTTGAGCAGCGGCTGCACGTCAGTCTTGGCAAAGACGCCGCAGCGGCTAGCGATGGGATAGATGGTGGTGGCGTTGGCCGCGAGTTCGTTAAGGCCGCTGGCATCGGTGTGCAGCAGGGTTGCCATCTGATCGATGAAGGCGCCCGTGCCGCCGGCGCAGGTGCCGTTCATGCGCTGCTCGATGCCGTTGTCGAAGTAGATGATCTTGGCGTCCTCGCCGCCCAGCTCGATGGCGACGTCGGTGGCCGGGATGAGGGTCTCGACGGCGCGCTTGCTGGCGATGACCTCCTGGACAAACTCCAGGTCGAGCCACTGGGACAGCAGCAGACCGCC
>USCS01000219.1 GCA_900552875.1 uncultured Collinsella sp.
CGTCTGCAGCAGGCCCATAACCTGATAGCGCGTCACGCCCATGTCGGCATAGTCATACACCGAGTACGTGTTGATCTCGGCCCAGCTGTGGTCGGTGTTCTCGGAGCTGTTACCGCGCGAGACCGTCAGGTACATGGTCACAATACCCGAGTCGTCGTAGACCTCGTAGAGCTCGTCCTTGTCGCGCAGGTGCTTGGCCTCATTCGAGGCCTCAGCCTTTTTAATCTTGTCCTGCTTTTTGACCTTTTTGGTCGAGGAGTCTTCCTGCACCGAGCAGCCCGAAAGCAACAGCGCACCGGCAGCTGCCTCAAACAGGCGACGGCGTGACATCATCCTATCGGTCATCAGAACCTCCCCAATGCTTGCGATACACGCGAACTACTGCGCGCTCAAACGCGCCGTGCGGCACGCCCTTATGTCGGCATTCCTCATAGCGCTGTTCGGCATGGTCGAGCAAGCGGCCCAGCTGTGTAAAACGACCCGTTTTGTCGGTCGCCACAATGGGCTGCTGACTCAGGATACGATACGGTAAGTTGGCGGTATAGGTATCGAGCCGCAGCAGCGCCACGATAAAAAACACCACCGCACCCAACAAAAAGCCAAAGCCGTAAAACTGCTGCGGCAAAAGCAACGACACGGCGGTCGCCAGCCCTGCCACACCGGCAAACAGGCCCGAGGCCAGAACGGCTCCCTTGTAGTCGGTAAAGTACAGCAAGATAAGCAGGATCGTGTTGCCCACGGCATACAGGCCGTAGCCCACGCACAGCGTGCGAAAATACCCGTGCATCAGGTTGTTAAAGCCCAACGGTAGGGCCGACAGCACCGTGGTCTCGAGCGAAATGACCGCCGCCGTCACAAACAGCTGCTTGAGCGCGCAAAAGCGCAGTTCGCTGTTGAGCGTGGAGAGCATCTCCTCCTCGGCCACCACAATATCGCCCACCACGCCGCCGTCGTTGAACAGGCTGTAGTAGTCGCGGTAGCGCGGATAGAAATTGACCTCGACCGACACCACAAAGTTGACGGTCGTGACGAGTGTGGTCAAAAACGCAATGAGTGCCGGAACGTCATGGTAAGGAGCCCCGTAAAACAGGCCTTTGATCTGCACGCCAATAGGGCCCGCCCAGATAATAACCAGGTGTACGAAAAGCCCCAAGTTGGTAAACAGCCCCGTAAGCGCAAGCGGCATAAATTGGTCGAGCCAGCGCAAAAAACACCAGGGACTCCGATCACTCTGTGGAAAATACCGGTACAGCAGTACCACATCCCAGGCAAGCATGACGCCGTAGCCTAGGGCGATTGACGCCAACAGGCCCTCGACCGGCGGCAGTCCCAGCGCCAGCGCGGCCAGGGCGCACAGGCACGCCATGCCAATGGCAGCCGCAAAGCTGCATAGGATACCGCGATAATCTTTGATGGCCGTGAGATAGCTCATGCCGTTCCAGTTGACGATCATGATGTTGAAGAGCCACAGGCACAGCAGCCCCTGCAGCAGCGTGGCCCCCGAGAACAGCAAAAAGACGCCGTAGAGCACCGTGCCCGCAACGAGCATGATGGCATTAGACCCCCAAAACGAAGGCAGGATCTCATCCTCGCGCTCGGCAAAGAGCATGTCGGCCAAAAAGCGCGTGACCGGCATGGAGAAAAAGCTTGTGAGCGTGAGCGATGCCAGCAGCGTATAGGTCACCATGCACACCAGCAGGTCCTGGTTGGCGCGCCCCACGCCCCACAGACCGCACAGCACCAAGATACCCACCTGGAGCAGCACACCCAGCAGCATGGGGCCCGTGCATACAATGCCGGCGTAGCCGTAAGCGCGCATCGTGGCAAACAGGCCCTTGCGCCTAAACAGGCGTTTGAGCTCAAAACCGATTCCGGCCACCGGCTACTCCCCCTCTCTGGGCAGGTCAAACGCACGCGCCGTCTCGTCGTACAGCGCGCGATAGTTGGCGAGCATCTGCTCGTGCAAAAAGTACGTGGCAACGCGACGCTGGCCGCGCTCCCCCATCTCAATGCGGCGGGCGCGGCTTGTGCACATGCGCTCCATGGCATCGGCCAAGCCCTTGCGATACATGGGCGGCGTCACAAAACCCGCCACGCCAAAGTCATCGCCCGGGGCACCTTCGAGCAGCTCGCGGCAGCAGCCCACCTCGGTCGTCACGCAGGGACGGCGCGCTGCAAGCGACTCCAGCACGCTGAGCGGCTGGCCCTCGGAGATGCTCGTCAAAATGGTGAAGTCGAGCTTTTCCATGTATTCGACCACGTTGACGCGGCCGGTAAAGATCAGGTCGCGCACGCCCAGGGTTTCGACCAGCGCGTAGCACTCGGCGCCGTACTCCTCGTCGTCCACGCCGCCCATGATGTGCAGGCGCACGCGGGGCAGGCGCTCGTGCAGCTCAAAGAAGGCATAGATCATGGTCTTGACGTCCTTGATGGGCGCCAGGCGCACCACCGCGCCAATGTCCACCCAGCCGTCATCGGGCTTTAAGGGAATGTCCTTAAAGCGGTCAAACTGGATGCCGTTGGGGATGACCAGGCATTTGTCCGCATCGCAGCCCATATCGATCTGCGTCTTGCGGGCGTTATGAAACAAGCTCGTCACGCGAAAGGAGCGGCGGTAGATCTCCTCCGAAAGCAGGTAGAAAAAGCGAATCCAGCGGTCCTTAAACGACGGCACCACCCAGTCGGCGCGAATGATCTCTTCCTCGCGCTCGCGGGTATAAATGCCATGCTCGGTCAGCAGCACCGGCGCATGGTGAACGCTTGAGCCCAGGCAGGCGAGCAGGCCACCGTAGCCGGTCGAGATGGCATGGTACACATCGGCCACCGGCACCTCGCTGCCCAACAGGTAGAGCACGGGCAGCAACATGGAGCGCATGGTGTGGAATGCATCGGCAAAGGGCGTGTAGGGATACTCGGCCAGGCACACGTCGCGAAAGATATCCATAAACGTGCGGCTCTGCAAAAACGAGAGCGGATGCACGCG
>USCS01000220.1 GCA_900552875.1 uncultured Collinsella sp.
TGCTGTCGCTTCAGCTGCCGATTACGGTCTTTGTGCTCATACGACTCACCAGTTCGCCCCGCGTCATGGGCAAATACGCCAACTCGCGCCCGCTCAACGCGTTGCTCGTGGGGATCGGTGCTATCGTGACGATTCTAGATGTCGTGTTGTTGACAGGGATGTAATGGGACGGGGCACCTACCCAGGCAAACGTCTCGATCTGTAACAGGAAGACCCGTTTCGAGCCGTTAGATGTTACAGATCGAGATCATTCCGAGGGACAGCTCCGTTTGTCTCAATCTGTAACAAGTGGACCCAATTTCCACCGTTAGATGTTACAGATTGAGACAAAAGGTCGGCCGGACTCACAACAGACAGGATCGGCCAACAGCAACCGTGATCCCTTGGGGGCGGAGGAAAAGGGTCCCGGCCGGGATATCCGACCGGGACCCTTGGACAGAGCTATGTGTTGCCGTGAGCCGCGTGCCGACGAGCTACTCCTCGACGAGCTCAAACTGATCGGGACCGACGCCGCAGACCGGGCACACGTAGTCCTCGGGCAGCTCGGGCGTGTCGACCTCAACCTCGTAGCCACAAACGATGCACACGAACTTATACGTCTTCTTCTCCTCAGCCATGATGTTCTCCTCTCGAACGCGACTGGTGATGTACTTCATCTATTAGTATAGATTCTCAATAATATAATGCAAGTATTTTTAAAACATTTCTAGCCTTGATACGAGGACGCCTTCGGAGGCGTCTTGCCCTTCAGGACCTTATGGTAGTAATCGTAGGTGAGCGGCGTCTCGTCGCTCAGGCGCTCGGCATCCTCGACCTCGCCGATAAACAGTAGATGCGTGCCCACATCCACAGTGTCGATCAAACGGCAGCTAAACAGGGCCGTCGCGTGCTCGGGCACATAGGGCATGCCCAGAGCCGTCTCGCGGGTCTCGTATTTGGCAAACTTGTCATAATCGCTGCTGGTGCGGAACCCAAAGTTGCCGATGTAGAGCATGTCGGCGGTCTGATCGATCACGGTCAGCACGAACGCTTTGGCCGATGCGATGACGCTCGAGGTGACGTTGTCCTTGTTCACGGCAACCGAAATGCGCGGCGGCATGGACGTCACCTGCACCGCTGTGTTGATGACGCAGCCGGCGCGCAGCCCGTCTGCCGCGGCGCTCACCACGTACAGGCCGCTCGGCATGGTAAAGAACGTAGTTTTGTCCATAACGATCACTCCCCTAGCTCGGGTTGGAACCTCATGGATGTATGTACCCACAAAAAAGGCAGCGCCCATAACGGACGCTGCCTTTGAAACATATGTGTCAGAACAGTAAGAAAGATGAGACACCCGCAGTTGCGGTGAAATAGGGACTGAATAGCCCCCTCAAACAGGCAAACCAGTCCGTATTCCACCGCAACTTATGAAGGACGGTCAGCGGTTGCGTTCCTTGAGGGCGCGGTCGATCTCGCGTTGGACATCACGCTTGGCCATGTCCTCGCGCTTGTCGTAGAGCTTCTTGCCGCGACCCAGGCCCAGCAGCAGTTTTACGCGACCGTCGGTATTAAAGTAGAGCTCCAACGGAACCAGCGCATAACCACGGTTGCGAAGTTTGCCGTCAAGAAAGTCGATCTCCTTGCGGTGCAGCAGCAGACGGCGCCGACGGTCGGGATCGCGATTCCACACGCCACCATGGCTATAAGGGTGGATATGCAGGCCGACGAGCCAGCACTCCCCACCACGAATCAGTGCGAAGGTATCGGTAATCTGGCACGCGCGCTCGCGAATCGACTTGACCTCGGTACCGCTCAGCTCAATACCACACTCAAACGTCTCATCGATAAAGTACTCGTGATGTGCCGAGCGATTCTTGGAAATGAGCTTGCGCTCGCGCTTACTGGGCATCGCCGGCCTCCTTGGCGCCATCGGCGTTTGAGCCCGCAGCCTCGCGCTTTGCCCTGCGCTCGGCATTGAGCTCGGCATCGCTCTCGCGCACCAGCTTGATAATCGCCGCGCATGCCTCCTCGCCCACCAGGTCGCGGGCACGGACCGTCAGACGCGTAGCCTCCTGCTTGTCGCCGTCGCTTGCAGCATCGGTCGCGCACATGATCAGGCAGATGGCGATCTCGGCCGAAGGCGAGGTCGGCACGCCCTGCAGGGCGAGCTCACCCATCACATGGTCGTCACTCTCGTCCGCGGCATCCGGATAGGTGGTATGGATCTTGTTGAGCAGGCGCGTCGTATGCGCATCATTGGGCGCCAGGCGCAGCGCCAGACGTGCGCAGCCCACGGCAGCCGAAATGTTCTCGGTCTCGGGCTCCAAGAAGTACTGACCCAAGTTGGTGTAGGCGCGTGCGGCGCACTTACCGTCGCTCGCGCGCTCCAGCACCGAGAACGAGAGCGATGCCCACTCCTGCTTGTCCTCGAGCGCGCGGAACAGCTCGGCCAAGTCCAAGCGATAGTTGCAGTTCATGGGATCCCAACGCACGGCCTGCATCAGGGCATTCCGAGCACTCACATAATCCTGCTGGCGAATGTAGGCAAACGCCATGTCGGAGTACAGGCGGTCAAAGGGAACCTCGACCTGCACCAGCTCGCGCGGATCCTTCTCCACGCGGCGATAGGCCAGGCGCTCAAACTTGCTGTCGAAGCTAAAGTACTGGCGCTTCTCCTCCGTCTTGCACTCAGCGTCGATATACTCCTCGGCGAGCTCCACCAGACGCTCAAGCAGCGGCGTCGCCGTAGCCAGGTCGCCCTGCGCCAGATAGTTCTCGGCATACGTGATGTCTTCCAAGCTGATAGGCAGGTCCATGACAACTCCTCGGTCCGGGCGGCAGACTCAACGCGCGCCTTAAATATCGGTCAATACACAAAACCCGGGTCTCTTACGAGGCCCGGGCGTTGAATTTTGGTAGCCCGTACCAGATTCGAACTGGTGATCTCCGCCTTGAGAGGGCGGCGTCC
>USCS01000221.1 GCA_900552875.1 uncultured Collinsella sp.
CGACGGCGTGTCCGATTCTGTGACCGAAGTTCAGCAGCTTGCGGATGCCCGCCTCACGCTCGTCCTGAACAACGACGGCACGCTTGATATCGACGTTGCGCGCGATGAACCAGCAAACGCGTGCGAGGTCCTGCTTGAGCAGGTCGAGGGTGAGGGGTGTCTTCTCAAGCTCGGCGAACAGCTCGGCATCTGCGATGAGGGCGTGCTTGATCACCTCAGCGCAGCCGTCGGCGAACTGCTCGGGCGTGAGGGTGGCCAGGCATCCCACGTCGGCGATAACCACGCTCGGCTGCCAAAAGGCGCCGGCCAAGTTCTTGCCGGCAGCCAGGTCGATGGCGGTCTTGCCGCCCACAGACGAATCCACCATGGCGAGCAGGCTCGTCGGGATCTGCGCAAACTTGCAGCCGCGCATGTAGGTGGCGGCCACAAAGCCCGCCACGTCGCCCACGACACCGCCGCCGAGTGCCACGATCACGTCGGAGCGTGAAAGCTCGTGCTCGGCCACAAACTCCAAAATGGCAACATAGGTCTCGGCGCGCTTATGGGCCTCGCCGGCCTCGAAGGTGCAGATGCTCACCTCGTAGCCTGATGCCTCCAGACTCTGCTTAACTGGCATTTGGTAGAGCGGGCCCACGTTGGTGTCCGTCACGATGACGGCCTTGGTGCCGCCGGCAGTGGCGCGCACGAGCGGTCCCGCCTGCTCCAGCAAAAACGTGCCAACATGCACCTGGTAGGGGCGTGCGGTGTCGATATCGATGGTAATCGCCATAAGCTTCGGTCCTTTCGACCTGGCGTGATAGGTGGTCTAGTGGGAGGCCTCGTCGTCGAGCGCGCGCTTAATGCGGTCGCCCTCGGCAAGGAGATTCTCCAGATAGCGCTGGTCGCGGTCCTTGAGCGCACGGCTGTAGGCGCCAAGCGACTCGATCAGATGGTCGATCTCGAAGGCGAGTGCGTCGGCGTCGTCGATCATGAGCTCAGACCACATCTGTGGATTGAGGTGCGCCACTCGGGTGAGGTCGCGGTAGCTGCCGGCCGAAAAGCCGTGGTGGACCTGGGCAGTGGGGCTTTTGACGTAGGCGTTGGATACCACGTGCGCAAGCTGGCTCGTGAAGGCGATGACGCGGTCGTGCTCGGCGGCGCTGGTCACGCTGAACTTGCCAAAGCCTAGGGGACGCACCATCTCGCGCACCTGGCCCAAGAGCTCAAGCTTAAGGGCATCGTCTACCGCGGGTGGCACGAGCACGAGCGGGGCGCCCTGGAACAGGTCGGCGCGGGAGTGCGCATAGCCCGAGTACTGTGTGCCCGCCATGGGGTGCGCACCCACAAAGTAAAAGCCGTGCTCGCGTGCGAGCTCAAAGGCCCGCTCACACACAATGCCCTTGACGCCCACCGTGTCGATCACCACGGGGCCCATGATGGCCTCGGTATCGGTGGCGTCGGCGAGTGCCTGGGCGTGCGCCTCGAGCCACTCGATGCAGGCTTCGGGGTAACAGGCCAGCACGATGATGTCGCACTCGCCGAGCGTCTCGTCGTTGAGCTCCCCGACGGCAGTGCCCATGCTGGCGGCCGTCATGACATCGTCATCGGGGTCCCAGGCCAGCACGCGGACGCCCGCCTGGGCATAGCCGCGGGCAAAGCTACCGCCGATGAGGCCAAGGCCGACGATGCCGGCGCACTTGGGGCCGCCCTGGTTAACACGCGCGTTTCTCACCGTACCCATGGGCTACTCCATGGTCTCTTGGCAGACAACCTCGCGGATGGCTCGGATGCGGCGCATGGTGTCGTCGAACTGGTCGGGGGTGAGGGCCTGGGCGCCGTCGGACCAGGCGCGGCTCGGCTCGTCGTGGACCTCGATCTCCAAGCCGTTGGCACCGCAGGCGGTCGCGGCGAGCGCCATGGGCTCAACGTAGCGGGTGTAGCCGGTGGCGTGGCTGGGGTCGGCGACGACGGGCAGGTGCGACAGGTGGTGCAGCACCGGCACGGCGTTGAGGTCGAAGGTATTGCGGGTGCGGGTCTCGAAGGTGCGGATACCGCGCTCGCACAGGATGACGTTGTCGTTGCCCTCGCTCATGATGTACTCGGCTGCCATAAGCAGCTCGTCGATCGTGCCGGACATGCCGCGCTTGAGCAGAATCGGGGTCTGGGTCTTGCCGACCTCCTTGAGCAGGGGGAAGTTCTGGGCGTTGCGGGCGCCGATCTGCATGACGTCAATCTTCTTGTCCAAGAAGACCTGCACGTCGCGTGGATCCATGATCTCGGTGACGATCGGCATGTCGAGCTCGGCAGACGCCTCGCACAGCAGGTCGAGGCCGGCGGGGCCCATGCCCTGGTAGGCGTAGGGGGAGGTGCGGGGCTTGTAGGCACCGCCGCGCAGCATCGTGGCGCCAGCGGCCTTCACGCGGCGTGCGATGCGGATGAGGTTCTCGCCCTCGACGGAGCAGGGACCGGCGATGACCTGGAACTGGTCGCCGCCGATCTTGACGCCGTGACCGCAGTCGATGACGGAGTCCTCGGGGTGGAACTTGCGGTTGGCGCGCTTGAACGGCTCGGAGACGCGCTGCACGCGCTCGACGACATCCATGGACTCGAGCAGGAACGGGTCGATCTTGGTCGTATCGCCCACCAGGCCGATAATCGTCTCATTCTCGCCGCGCGAGACATCGGTCTTCAGGCCCTTTTTCTCAATCCAGCTGACGATATGGCCGACGGCCTCGTCGCTGGCGCTCTGCTTTAAAATTGCAATCATGGTGTGCCTCTCACCTCGATGGATAACTTTTGCAAAAACGGCCCGCATCGCGAGCCGTGTATATATGGTGCATGAGAGTTTATACTATCTGACTCGCTTTTGCCTTCTAAAGTGGGCCGTTGCGCCGCGTCTTCCTCGGAATGGTTGATTTCCGATCTCAGCCGAACACTTTGAGCGGATAGGCCGTTCCCGCA
>USCS01000222.1 GCA_900552875.1 uncultured Collinsella sp.
GCTGGTGTCGACCGGTGAGGTCGCGTGGCTGCGCGCCCTCATGTCCATGACCTTCGATGCACTCATGGCCGAGAGGATCGATCCCCATACCGCTGCCTTTTTATTGGGGCTTTCGCATGTTTGGGCTGCGACGCACACCGATCAGCGCCTCCGTGCGATGGAATTCATGTTGGGTCGGTGATGATGCGCAGGCGCGGGCCGCTTGTGGTAACATACCGACCTGTTGGTACCTCGACCTTGGATGCTCGCTCCACCGGCGGCTTCCCAGTCCGAGGCGAATAATGTCGCCCGCGGGCGACAAGAAACGAAAGGTGAAACAATGACTGTTTCCAAAGAGCGCAAGGCTGAGCTGACTGCCCAGTTCGGTAACACCCCGGTCGACACCGGCAACCCCAAGGTTCAGGTCGCCATCCTGTCCGAGCGCATCAAGGAGCTGACCGAGCACATGAAGTCCCACCAGAAGGACTTCCACACCCGTCGTGGCCTGCTCATGCTCGTCGGCCGTCGTCGTCGTCTTCTCTCCTACATCAAGAAGAACGACATCGTCGAGTACCGTGAGCTCATCAAGGCTCTGGGCATCCGCGACAACATCCAGTAAGGATTTGTACATGCTAAGAGCGTCCTGCGCAGCGGGGCGCTCTTTTTGTGTAAGGGCGCGAACAATCACGCTCTGAAGCGTGGCGGGGGCAGGGGGCCCGCGTCACATGAGAAGCCCGCAGGCAAGGGGCCTGTGGGGTAAAGGAGAACAATGACACTCGTATCCAAGACCTTTGAGCTGTACGGCAACACCTACACCTTTGAGTCGGGCGAGCTTGCCAAGCAGGCCACCGGCGCGTGCCTGGTCAAGCAGGGCGACACCACGATGCTCGACACCGTGGTCGTCTCCAAGGAGCGCAAGAACTACGACTTCTTCCCGCTGACCGTCGACTTCAATGAGAAGATGTACGCAGCCGGCCGCATCCCGGGTGGTTACCTCAAGCGTGAGGGCCGTCCCAGCGAGAAGGCCACGCTCACCGCACGCATGATCGACCGCCCGATTCGCCCGAGCTTCCCGGACGGCTTCCGCAACGAGGTGCACATCGTCGCCACCTCGCTCGTCGCCGACCAGGTCAACCCCTTCGACGTCATCAACGTCATGGGCGCCTCTTTGGCTATGACGCTCGGCGGCGTGCCCTTCGAGGGCCCGCTTGCCTGCGTGCGCATCGGCCGTAACGTGGAGACCGGCGAGTTTATCGTCAACCCCACTTATGAGGAGCGCGAGAACTCCGACCTGGACCTGGAGCTGGGTGGCTCTGCCGACTTCATCTCGATGGTCGAGGCCGGTGCCGAGGAGATTTCCGAGGACGACATGCTCGCCGCTATGAAGTTTGGTCAGGAGGCCCTCGCTGCCTTCTGCCAGGCCCAAGACGAGTTCGTCGCCGAGTGGGAGCAGGTCAACGGCGCTATCGTCAAGAAGGAGTACCCGCTCGACCAGCCCGTCGAGGAGGTCCAGGAGCGCATCTTCGCCCACTACGACGAGATGGCCGCTGCCCTGCGCGACGCCGACAAGCTTTCCCGCATCGGTAAGGTCGAGGCTCTGAAGGAGTCCATCCGCGCCGAGTTCACCGACGAGGAGCAGGCCGCCTGGGAGCGCGAGATCCCCGTGGCGCTCAAGAAGCTCGAGAAGAAGGCCATGCGCACCATGGTCGTCGAGACCGGCGAGCGCGTCGACGGTCGTGCCGCCGACGAGATTCGTCCCATCATGGTGAAGGACAACTACCTGCCGCTCGTTCACGGCTCCGGCCTGTTCCAGCGCGGTCAGACCCAGGTGCTCTCCGTCCTGTCGCTCGGCATGCTCAACGAGGGCCAGCGTCTGGATACCATCGAGCCCACCGAGGGCAAGCGCTACATGCACCACTACAACTTCCCGCCGTTCTGCACCGGCGAGACCGGCCGCATGGGCAGCCCCAAGCGCCGCGAGATCGGTCACGGCAACCTGGCCGAGCGCGCCCTGCTTCCGGTGCTTCCCGACGAGAACGAGTTCCCCTACGCTATCCGTGTGGTCTCCGAGGTCATGGAGTCCAACGGCTCCTCTTCGATGGCTTCGACCTGCGGCTCCACGCTCGCCCTTATGGACGGCGGCGTGCCCATTAAGCGCCCGGTCTCCGGTATCGCCATGGGCCTGATCCAGGAGGAGGGCAAGACCGTGGTCCTGTCCGACATCCAGGGTCTCGAGGACTTCCTGGGTGACATGGACTTTAAGGTCACCGGCACCACCGAGGGCATCACCGCCCTGCAGATGGACAACAAGGCCACCGGCCTCACCTTCGACATCTTGGCCCGCGCCCTGCAGCAGGCCAAGGAGGGTCGCGCCTTCATCCTGCAGAAGATGCTCGATGTGATCCCCGAGCCGCGTCATACCACGCGCAGCACCGCTCCGCGCATCGTCTCCATCCAGGTTCCGACCGATAAGATCCGCGACGTCATCGGTTCCGGCGGCAAGGTCATCCGCGGCATCCAGGACGAGACCGGCGCCTCGGTCGACATCCAGGAGGACGGCACCGTCTTTGTCGGCGGCACCGGCGAGTCCGTCGATCAGGCCGTCGAGCGCATCAAGCTCATCATCAAGGTTCCCGAGCCGGGCGAGGAGTACACCGGTCGCGTGGTCTCCATCCAGCCCTTCGGCGCCTTCGTGAACCTGCTGCCCGGTAAGGACGGCCTGCTGCACATCTCCCGCGTCGCCAAGGGTCGCGTGGAGAAGGTTGAGGACGTCCTCAACGTGGGCGACGAGGTCAAGGTCGTCGTCATCGAGGTCGACGATCGCGGCAAGATCTCGCTCGATCGTCTTGACAAGCCCGAGGCCCCGGCTCGCGCCGAGGGTGCCTCCGAGGGCGACGGCGAGCACTTCCAGCGTCGCGAGCGTCCGCGTCGCGAGCGCTCCCAGCGCAGCGACCGTCCGC
>USCS01000223.1 GCA_900552875.1 uncultured Collinsella sp.
CATGTCCGGCCTGCAAAAAAGAGGGGCGCCGCGGTCTCGCCGGGCTGCGGCAAGAGAAGGGACAACCATGATTCTCAACGGACCGGGGATTAGTTATACCGAGCCCGACATCGGTTCGGAGTTCGTGCCGCCGCTGCCGGAGCATCCGCGCGAGGCCATCGTCAAGCTGTGCGAGCACTGCACCAACCGTCTGCTGCATCGCGATGAGCTGCTGGGCTACGAGTACTGGTCGTTTGCCGAGGCCGCAACCGACGAGCAGGCCGAAGTGCTCTGCAAGATGAAGATGCGCCGTCCCTATACGCTGCCCGAGATGGTCAAGCTCACCGGCATGCCCGAAGCCGATATCGAGAAGATGCTCGACGACATGAGCTACACGGGTCTGCTCGAGTACAACTGGGAAAACCCCGAGCGCGCCAAGCAGTGGGTGCTGCCCATGCTGGTGCCGGGTTCCGCCGAGTTCCTCAACATGCGCGTGAGCCAGCTCGAGGAGCACCCGGTCTATGCCAAGTTCTTTGAGCAGGCGTCCAAGGGACCGCTGTCCAAGGCCACGCCGATGGTGCCGCCCGGTGGTGCCGGCATCGGCATGCATGTCATTCCGGTCGAGAAGGCTATCGACGCCGCGAGCACCTCGGTGCCGATCGAGCATATCGAGCATTGGCTCGACAAATACGATGGCAAATATGCCGCCAGCACCTGCAGCTGCCGCGCGAGCCGTCGCGTGATGGGTGAGGGCTGCGCCGACGACCCCGCCGACTGGTGCATTGCCGTGGGCGATATGGCCGACTATGTGGTTGAGACCGACCGCGGCCATTACGTGACGCGCGACGAGGTCTACGACATCCTGCGCCAGGCCGAGGACAACGGCTTTGTGCACCAGATCACCAATATCGACGGCGAGAACAAGATCTTCGCTATCTGCAACTGCAACGTCAACGTGTGCTACGCCCTGCGCACCTCTCAGCTGTTCAACACGCCCAACCTGTCGCGCTCGGCCTATGTCGCCAAGGTCGAGAAGGACAAGTGCGTGGCCTGCGGTCGCTGCGTTGAGGTGTGCCCGGCCGGTGCCGCCAAGCTCGGCCAGAAGCTCTGCAGCAAAAAGGCCGGCGGACAGGTGCCCGAGTATCCGCGCCAGGAGCTGCCCGATGCCACCAAGTGGGACCACACCAAGTGGTCGCCCAACTACCGCAACGATAACCGTATCGAGACGCACGAGTCCGGCACCGCGCCCTGCAAGACGGCTTGCCCCGCGCACGTTGCCGTCCAGGGCTACTTAAAGCTCGCGGCGCAGGGCCGCTATGACGAGGCGCTGGCGCTCATCAAGCGCGAGAACCCGCTGCCCGCTATCTGCGGCCGTGTGTGCAACCGCCGCTGTGAGGATGCCTGCACCCGTGGCCGTGTGGACGCCGCCGTGGCTATCGACGAGGTCAAGAAGTTTATCGCCCAGCGCGATCTTGATGCCGCGACCCGCTATGTCCCACCCGTGGTGACGCCGACGCGCGCCGGCGGCTTCGATCAGAAGATCGCCATCATCGGTGCCGGCCCGGCCGGTCTGTCCTGTGCCTTCTATCTGGCCGAGAAGGGCTACAAGCCCGTCGTGTTCGAGAAGAACGAGCGCCCGGGCGGCATGCTCACCTATGGCATTCCCAGCTTTAAGCTGGAGAAGGACGTTATCGAGGCCGAGGTCGAAGTTATTCGCCTGATGGGTGCCGAGTTCCGCTATGGCGTGGAGGTCGGTCGCGATGTGACGCTCGACGAGCTGCGCGCGCAGGGCTTTAAGGCCTTCTACGTTGCCATTGGCTGCCAGGGCGGCCGCCTTGCGGGCATTCCGGGCGAGGGTGCCGAGGACGTGACCGTGGCCGTCGACTTCCTTCGCGAGGTTAACAGCGGCAAGATCGATTCCCTGTCCGGCCGCACCATTGTGGTGGGCGGCGGCAACGTGGCTATCGATGTCGCGCGCAACGCCTGCCGTCTGGGTTCCGAGCACGTTGAGATGTTCTGCCTGGAGAGCGATGCCCAGATGCCTGCCAGCGAGGAGGAGCGTCGCGAGGCCATTGAGGATGGCGCGCACATCAGCTGCGGATGGGGCCCCAAGGAGATTCACCTGGACGAGGCCGGTCGCGTGTGCGGCATCACCTTCAAGCGCTGCACGCGTGTCTTTGACTACGAGGGCCGTTTTGCGCCCGAGTACGACGAGAACGATCTGCGCCGTGTCGATGCCGACCGTGTCGTCATGTCGATTGGCCAGTCCATTGTGTGGGGCGACCTGCTGGCTGGCTCCAAGGTGGAGCTCGGCCGCGGCCAGGGCGCCCTGGCCGATCCCCAGACTTACCAGACCGCCGAACCCGACATCTTTGTGGGCGGCGACGTCTACACCGGCCCCAGCTTTGCCATCGATGCCATTGCCGCCGGCCACGAGGCTGCCGTGTCCATCCATCGCTTTGTGCAGCCGGGCTCCACGCTCACCATCGGCCGCAACCAGCGCCGCTACACCGCGCTCGACCGCGACGATGTCGTGATCGAGAGCTACGACAACGCGAGCCGCGAGGTTGCGCATGTGGACCGCAAACGCGAGAAGGCTGCGCCGTTTAGCGAGTATGTTGAGACCTTTACCGAGGAGCAGGTGCGCGCCGAGACCGCCCGCTGCCTGGGCTGCGGCGCCTCGATCGTCGACCCCAACAAGTGCATCGGCTGCGGCCTGTGCACCACCAAGTGCGCGTTCGACGCCATCCATCTGGATCGCGACCGCCCCGAGTGCTCCACGATGGTCAAATACGAGCAAAAGCTTCCAAGCCTGGGCAAGTACGCGCTCAAGCGCGCCATCAAGATTAAATTCGGGAAGAAGTAAGAAACGCAACAAGCAGGAGAACGGCGCAGAGAGCGGTTGGACAGACACTATGACCCAATCCAGGGGCACGGAAACGACAGGAGCCCCCGCTC
>USCS01000224.1 GCA_900552875.1 uncultured Collinsella sp.
ATCCTGGTCTCCCCTATGTCCAGCGCGAGCGCGACCACAGCGACTACTTAGGCGCCGAGCGCGGTCTTGGCGGCCGCGAGGGCATCGGCGATACCGGCAGCATTCTTACCACCGGCCTGGGCCATGTTGGGACGGCCGCCACCGCGACCGTCGACCAGGCCCGCAATCTGCTTAATCACGTTGCCGGCGTGGAAACCGGCCTTCACGGCGTCGTCGGAACCGGCGGCGAGCAACGCAGGCGTGCCCTTCTCGGTCACGCTGGCAACGACGCAGGCGACAGGGCCGGCGACCTTCTGGTGCACGGTATCCCAGACGTTGCGCAGGTCAGCAGCCTCAAGGCCCTGGAGCTCAGCGACGACGAGCTTATAGCCGTCGAGCTCGACGGCACCCTCGATGGCGCTGGAGATAGCGTCGGAGGAGCCACCGGTCAGCGCCTTCTTGAGCTTGTTAGACGTCTCGCGCAGCTCGGCCTGCAGGTTCTCCACACGAGCGGGAACCTCGTCAACGCGGCACTTGAGCGCAGCGGCAGCGGCGTCAACGAGTGCCAGGCGGTCGGCCATGTAGTCGAGGGCGCCCTTAGAGGTAACGGCCTCGATACGGCGGACGTTCGAGCCCGTGGAGGACTCGGAGATAATCTTGAACAGGCCGATCTCGGCAGTGTTGGTAGCATGCGTACCACCGCAGAGCTCGCGGGAGAACGGCTGGTCCTCGGCGCCCACGGAAACGACGCGGACGACGTCGCCATACTTCTCGCCAAACAGGGCGACGGCGCCGGCGGCCTTGGCCTCGTCGATGCCCATGACGCGGGTCACGACCGGCTTAGATGCAAAGATCTGCTGGTTGACCAGATCCTCGACAGCCTTGAGCTGCTCGGAGGACAGAGCCTCGAAGTGCGTGAAGTCAAAGCGCAGGTGCTCGGGCGTCACCAGCGAGCCGGCCTGAGAGACATGCTCGCCCAGGACGTGCTTAAGCGCGGCGTCAAGCAGGTGGGTGGCGGTGTGGTTGCGGCGCAGGAAGCCACGGCGCTCGGCGTCGAGCGCGGCGGTCACGGTAGCACCGACGGTCAGCGTGCCCTCGGCGGCGTGCGCAACGTGGGCATACAGGCCGTTGTGGTTCTTGGTATCGGAAACGGTCAGCGAAGCGCCCTCGGCGGAAAGCTCGCCGGCGTCACCCTGCTGGCCGCCCATCTCGGCATAGAACGGGGTGCGGTCGAGCACGATCTCAACATCATCGCCCGCGGCAGCGGACTCGACGGACTCGCCGTTGCGCACGATGGCGACAACCTTGGCGCCTTCGATCACATCGTTGTCATAGCCGTCGAACTCGGTCGCGGCAACCTTGTCCGAAAGCTCGACCCACACGTCGTTGAAGCTACCCCAGGCGTCGCCCTTGACATTGGCGCGAGCACGGGCCTTCTGGTCCTCCATGCAGGCGGTGAAGCCGTCCATGTCGACGTCATGGCCAGCGGTGCCGGCAATCTCGACGGTCAGGTCGATGGGGAAACCAAAGGTGTCGTGCAGCTTAAAGGCGACATCACCCGGGAGCACGGCGCCATCGGCAAGCGCTGCCAGGGCCTCGTCCAGGTAGACGCGACCGTTGTCGAGCGTCGTGGAGAAGCGCTCCTCCTCGGAGGCGACGATACCCTTAACGAGCGCGACGTTCTTGAGCAGCTCGGGATAGGCCTCGCCCATCTGAGCGTTGACCTCGTCGATGAACTTGGTCAGGAAGGCGCCCTCGATGCCCAGCAGGCGGCCGTGGAACACGGCACGGCGGAGCAGGCGACGAAGGACGTACTCGCGACCCTCGTTACCGGGGAGGATGCCGTCAGAGATCATAAAGTCGACGGCACGGGAGTGGTCGGCGATGATGCGCAGGGAGCGGCTGGCACCGGAGTAATCGTCGGCGTCATAGGTCTTGCCGCTGATCTCCTCGCCCAGCTTGATGAGGTGCTGCATCAAATCGCCGTCGTAGTTGGCGGTCTTGTGCTGCATGATGGCGGCCATGCGCTCCAGGCCCATGCCAAAGGCCCAGCCGGAATACACTTCCGGGTCGATGCCGCAGCGTTCCAGCACTCTGGGGTGTACCATGCCGCAGCCTAAGATCTCGATCCAGCCGGAGCCCTTACAGAACCGGCAGCCCTTGCCGCCGCATTTGAAGCAGCTTACGTCCACCTCAGCGCTGGGCTCTGTGAACGGGAAATGATGGGGACGGAATTTTACCTTGGTATCTTCTCCGAACAGCTCTCTGGCAAACTCTGCCAGAGTTCCCTTAAGGTCTGCAAAGGTGATGTGCTTGTCGATCACCAGGCCCTCGATCTGGTGGAAGGAGGGGGAGTGGGTGGCATCCACTTCATCGGAGCGGAATACACGTCCCGGAGCGATCATACGGATCGGCGGCTTCTGTTTTTCCATGACCCTGGCCTGTACCGGAGAGGTCTGGCTTCTTAAAAGGATACTGTCATTAATATAGAAGGTATCCTGCTCATCCCTGGCCGGATGCCCTTTGGGGATGTTCAGTTTTTCAAAATTATACAGATCGTATTCTACCTCCGGTCCTTCTACCACCTCGTAACCCATGCCCACGAAGATCCGCTCCACTTCCTCCAGGGCAATGGTGTTGGGATGCTTGTGGCCTGTATTGGCCTTCTTTGCCGGAAGAGTCACATCGATCACTTCCCGCTTCATCTGCTCCTCCCTGGCTTTTCTTGCCAGTGCGGTCTTCGTTTCCTCCAGCCGCTCCTCGATGAGGGCGCGTACCTCGTTGACCATCTGGCCCACCTTGGGTCTTTCCTCCGGGGCCACGTCCTTCATGCTCTTTAACACGGTGGTCAGCTCACCCTTTTTTCCCAAATATGCTACCCGAATGTCATTTAAGGTTTCCAGCGCATCAGAAGCCTCAATCCTAGCCAAAGCCTCCGATTTGA
>USCS01000225.1 GCA_900552875.1 uncultured Collinsella sp.
TTTTACAGGTCGCCGCCGCCGAGCAAGCCGCGCAGGACCTTTTCGGGGTCGGCGGAGCCGTCGCGCGGGGCGAGCGCGGTGATGCGCTTTTGCATCTTGAGCTCATGGAGTTCATCCTCAAGCTGCCGCACGCGAGAGCGCAGCTTTTCGGCCTCGAGCTCACGAGCCTCGGCGCGCTCCTTCATGTCCAGGATGCGCACCACGCCGGCGAGGTTGATGCCCTCGTCGGTGAGCTGGTTAATGAGCTCCAGGCGCTCGATATCGGCACGCGAATACAGACGCGTGTTACCGCCCGAGCGCTGGGGGTTCACCAGGCCCTTGGACTCGTAGACGCGCAGAGTCTGCGGATGCATGCCGGTCAGCTCGGCCGCCACGCTGATCATGTACAGCGGTTTGTTCCTATTGTCCTCGGCCATGCTACCTGACCCCTTTCCGTCTCGTTATCGTCCATCATAAGCCCGCGGGCGTGGGCGTGCGCCGTGACCGCCCTAGTACGTCGCCTTGTAACGATTGACCTTCTCGCGATAGTCGCGCGTGTCGGCCTCGCGCAGCTTGGTCATGGCATCGCGCTCGTCATCGGACAAGTTCGTGGGGACCTGTACCTTGATTTCGACGAGCAGCGCACCGGTGCGGCCACGGTGCTTGACGTCGGGCGCGCCCATCTCCTTAAAGCGGAACTTCTTGCCCGTCTGGGTACCCGCGGGCACCTTCAGACGAACCGTCGCACCGCCGGGCGTGGGCACGTCCACCGTGCAGCCGAGCGCCGCCTCATAGACCGAGACCGGTACCTCCATGGTCACGTCGGCACCTTTACGCTTAAACAGCGGATGCTCCTCCACGTGCGTGGTCACGACCAGGTCGCCGCGCTCGCCGCCGGCAACGCCGTACTCGCCGCGACGCTTGTAGCGCAGCTTGCCGCCGTCGACCGCGCCCGCAGGCACCGAGACCGTAATGGTCTGCTGCTCGCCTGTCGAGGGAATGCGGTAGGTGACCTTGTGCGTCACGCCGCGAAACGCGTCCTCGGCCGTCACATCGACGGTCAGCGACAGGTCGCCGCCCTTGCGAGCACGGCTGCGGCCCGCGCCGGCACCGGCATTACCTGCAGCCCCGGCAAAGCCCGAGCCCCAATCGCTGCCCCAGGCCCCGTTGCCGCTAAAGATGCTGTCGAAGATATCGCCCCAGCCGCTGGCGCCCGCGCCGGCACCGTAGCCGCCGCCATACGCGCCGCCCGCGCCCGGCATGCCGCCAAACATGAGCATCTGGTCGTACTCTTTGCGCTTCTTCTCATCCGAAAGCGTCTCGTAGGCCTCGCTGATCTCCTTAAACTTGGCCTCGTCGCCGCCGGCATCGGGGTGATATTTTTGCGCGAGCTTGCGAAACGCGCTCTTGATCTCTTTGTCGGAGGCGCTCTTGGATACGCCCAGGATGTCATAGAAGGTTTTGCCTGCAGCCATCGTAGCTCCTCTCCTGTTACATCCGCCGCCCCTGAGGACGGCGGCTCATGCTGTCATATGGCACTTGGTCAGAAAGGGCCCCGGGTGTTGCCCCGGGGCCCTTCTCAATTACTCCTCGGTGCTCTCGGCCGTATCGGCCGTAGCATCCTCGGGCGCCGCTTCAGGCTCCGGTGCGGGGCGCTTCTCGCCGCCGTAGGTCACCGTCACCATCGCGGAACGCAGAATACGATCCGCCATGCGGTAGCCCTTCTGGTACACGTCGTTGACGGTCTCGTCGTACTGCGATGCGTCCTCGACGCGGCCCACAGCCTGGTGCTCGAGCGGATCGAACGCCTCGCCCTTGGGATCGATGGGCTCAACGCCCTCGTGCGCAAACACATCGAGCAGCTTGGCATGAACCGCATCGACGCCGTCGACGAACTGCTTAAAGTCGTCGGAAAGCTCTTGGCTGCGGGCATGGTCGATCGCGCGCTCGATATCGTCGATCACCGGCAACAGCACGGTGACAAGCTTCTCGGTCGCGCGCTCGCGCTCGGCGATGCGCTCGTTGGCGGTGCGGCGACGGAAGTTCTCCCAGTCGGCCTGCAGGCGGGCGGTGCGCTCGGTGGCGTCCTTTGCCTTGTCCTCGGCGGCCTTCTGAGCCTCTGCCGCAGCATCGAGCTCATTGCGCACGTCGGCAAGCTCCTTTTGGGCCTGCTCGAACTTGAACTTAAAGTCGTTGTCGGCGGCTTCCTCACCGGCGCGGATAGCGGCTTCCACCATCTCGTCCTCGGTCATCGTCGCCTCCTTGTTGGAATCCTCTACCTGGTTCTCGGCAGCCTCGGCGGCCTCGGCCTCGTTGGCCTCGATATCGTCGACGGCCTCTACGGGAATCTTCACGTCCTTCTCCTCAGAGTCAACGGGGGCGACACCAGCGGCAGCCGCCTCCGTGCGAGATTTACGGGCGGACATGATTACTTGTCCTCGTCGTCCACAACCTCGTAGTCGGCGTCGACAACGTCATCGTCGGCAGCCTGGGCGCCGGCGGCACCGTCGGTCTGCTGCTGAGCGTCGGCGTAGACAACCTGGGCCAGCTCGTAGGCCACAGACTGCAGGGACTCGCCGGCGGCCTTGATGGCCTCGACGTCAGAGCCCTCGAGCGCCTTCTTGGCGTCGGCGATAGCGGCCTCGGCCTTGGACTTCACGTCGGCGGAAACCTTGTCGCCCAGCTCGTTGAGGGTCTGCTCGGTGGAGTAGCACAGGCTGTCGGTCTGGTTGCGGACCTCGACCTCTTCCTTCTGCTTCTTGTCCTCCTCGGCATGAGCCTCGGCGTCCTTGATCATACGATCGACTTCGTCGTCGGATAGAG
>USCS01000226.1 GCA_900552875.1 uncultured Collinsella sp.
TGAATTGGCTGAGGAGTGGAGACGTCAGTGGTATGGGCGCTGAGAGGTTTGTCTCAATCTGTAACGTTTAGAGGTTATTTGAGTTCGTAACTGTTACAGATCGAGACAAACCGGTGAAACGTCGACCGAATGTCTCGATCTGTAACATCAAGGGGCCCAATAACCCTGTACCTGTTACAGTTCGAGACATTTCCCTGGTGTCGCTGGGGTGGGACTGCAACGTATTCCGTCCCCCCACATCCCCTCTTCCCTCCGTTAGCCGATGCGTCTGCAGCAATCCAGCGGGACTAGGTAATAATGGACAAATGTTCATGTTAATCGTGAGGGAGGAGCTCGATATGGCGTCTGCCGATCGTTCCACGTTGTTTATCAATGCGACCGTCTTGGATGGTTCGGAACATATGGAGCCGCAGCCCGACATGGCCGTGGTCGTTGAGCGCGGTGTCATCACGTGGATGGGGCCGAGTGCTGTGGCTCAGGCGCCTGCAGGTGCCGAGGTCATCGACCTGGCAGGTGCGTATCTCATGCCCGGTCTCATCAATATGCACGTGCACCTGTGCGGCTCGGGCAAGCCTGTCTCGGCCGGCGATGCGGGCGCGCTGATGAAGAAGCTCGATAATCCCGTGGGCCGCACCATCGTCCGCCGCATCCTCAAAGGCAGTGCCCAGCAGCAGCTAGCAAGCGGCGTGACCACGGTGCGCGGCGCGGGCGACCCGCTGTTTGCCGATCTGGCCGTGCGCGATGCTATCGATGCCGGCAAGTATCAGGGTCCTCGCCTGGTGGCGCCGGGAACGGGCATCACGGTGCCGGGCGGCCATGGTGCGGGCCTGTTCGCCCAGGTGGCCAACAGTCCCGCCGAGGCAGCCGAACAGGTGCGCGACCTGTATGCGCGTGGTGCCGACGTCATTAAGCTGTTCGTGACGGGCGGCGTGTTCGATGCGACCGAGGTGGGCGAGCCGGGCGTGCTGCGTATGCCAGTGGAGGTTGCCGCGGCGGCATGCAAGGCGGCGCACGATATGGGCCTTCCGGTTATGGCCCATGTCGAGAGTACCGAGGGCGTGAAGGCCGCGCTTGAGGCCGGCGTTGACACGATTGAGCACGGCGCTCCGTTGACACCCGAAATCTTGGAGCTGTACCGTGGCGCCGCGGGCACGCAGCTCGAGGGGCGTGCTCCGAGTGTGACCTGCACTATCAGCCCGGCGCTGCCGTTTGTATTGCTCGACCCGGAAAAGACCCATTCTACCGATACGCAAAAGAAGAACGGCGACATCGTGTGCTCGGGCATCATCGAGAGCGCCCGTGCCGCACTGGAAGCTGGCGTTAAGGTGGGCCTTGGCACGGACTCAAGCTGCCCGTTCGTGACGCAGTATGACATGTGGCGCGAGGTCGCCTATTTTGCCAAGTATGTCGACGTGAGCAACGCCTTCGCACTGCATACAGCCACGCAGGTTAATGCCGAGCTGCTGGGGCTGGGCGGCGATACTGGCGCGATCGAGTGCGGCAAGGCTGCCGATATCTTGGTAACGCGCGAGAATCCTCTCGATAATCTGTGCGCTCTGCGTGAGCCGATACATGTGATGTGTCGCGGTGATCTGGTACGCAAGCTCAAGGTGAAGCGTATTCCCGAGGTGGACGCCGAGCTCGACGCGATTATGGCCATGCCGGCTGAGGCGCTGGCCGAGGAGCTTGCCCGCGACGGCGTGGCGTAAGCGCGCGATATGGCGATGCGAAAAAGGGACAATCCTTTTGTCATAATCAGAAAAAGCCGAGGTCCCGGTGCGAGGCCTCGGCTTTTATTTGTCCTATGGTGTAGCGGCTATGAGCGCGTCTCCATCTTGGCGTGGCACTTGGGGCAGGTGACGCGAATCTTGCCCTTGCCCTTGGGGACGGAGAGCATCTGGCCGCAGTTGGGGCACTTGAGGTATGCCGTGGTCTTGCGACCCTTCCACATCTTCTTGGCTGTGCGCTTGGCGCGCTCAAAGTCTTCCTTGCTCGTTCCGGCTGCGCGTGAGGTGCTGGCCGCTGCGGCGCCGGCGCCCAAGCTGGCGACAAACTTGCCCAAGCCGGGAACATTGGCGGTCGCGGCGACAAAGGCCTCGTTCTCCTTGTGACGTGCGTCGATATTTTTGGACAGGCCGCGCAGCACGCCAATCACGATCACGACGATGGCAATCCAGCTGAGCCACTGGATGTGGGCTATCGATCCGATCATCGCGATGACAATGCCGGCAAAACCCATCACGATGGTGAGTTCATCGGCACCATTACGGCCCTTCATAAAGTCATTCATGCAAATTGCCTTTCGTTCGATATGCTGCACGCCTTTATACCCGATTTAGAGCAAGGGGGACAGGTCAATCTGCACCAAGGTGGTGCAAACATACCTGTCCCCGATGCACCAAGAAGGTGCAAAGCAGTCCGTCCCCAATGCCCCAATTACTTGGAGAGCTTGTCGACGACGCGTTCGATCTCGGCGAGCTTGGCGGCTTTGAGGTCTTCGTCGCCCGATTCGATTGCCGAAGTCACGCAGCCCTCGATATGCGCCTTGAGCACGTCGGCGTTGATGCGCGCAATGAGCGCCTGCGTTGCCATGAGCTGCGTGGAAATATCGACGCAGTAGCGGTCCTCCTCGACCATCCGCAGGATGCCGTCGATCTGACCGCGTGCCGTCTTGAGCATGCGGGTCACCGATTTATGGTCTGCCATCATGGCGGGTCCTCGTTTCTGGTCGGGGTGCGCGTGGGTCGTTACGCGGCGGTTACGGACAGGGCATGGAATTTCTCGCCGGCGCCCTCGACG
>USCS01000227.1 GCA_900552875.1 uncultured Collinsella sp.
TTGCGTTATAGCTAGCTATATTATACCTTCCTATAATATAGCTAGCTATAACGTAATTCGACAAGCGGCGCACACGAAAGGGGCGGTACACCACCGCACGTGGACCGTTCCGGAAAATGCATCCCGTTCTGGAGCCAAAAACTGGGCCGTAGTTTCCGCCAAACATGCCATCCGTTCATCCCATTCTGAGGCTTGAATCCGGAACACAGTTTCCGCTCCAAACAAAAGGCCCCGGCTCGCGATGGAGCTGGGGCCAAAGGCGCAGCATATGCAGTTGGTGTTGAGCGCGAACAGCCCGTCAGCAATGCTGTCCGCACCCTACCCTACCCGCGGCGACGGGCGCGGCTGTAGGGCGTATCCACCATGGGCAGATCTGGACGTAGTTTGCCGTCAAACGCGCGGTAGGCGTTCTGCACGGCGGGCGCCGTGGGGATCGTTGCGATCTCGCCGATGCCCTTGCCGCCGTATGCCACGGGCAACAGCTCGTCCTTCTCCACGTAAATGGCGTGGATATCCGGAATCTCGGGCGCACGGAACAGCCCGAGCGTACCGTACCTTGCCTGGGGTACACAGTCCTTGAGCGGCCAGTCCTCGGTAAGCGCATAGCCCATACCCATGAGTACGCCACCTTCGATCTGACCCTGGATGGAGATGGGGTTGACCACCTTGCCGGAATCGTGCGCGGCATAGACCTCGCTCACGCGGCCGTCGTCGTCCAAAATAACCACATGCGTGGCAAAGCCGTAGCAGATGTGGCTCTTGGGGTTGGGAACATCCGCACCCAGCTTGTCGGTCGGCTCCAGGTACACGTAGCCAAACTCGCATCCCTCGAGCGCCTTGATGGCGGCCGCGGGATCCTGAGGATGCATACCCTGGCCGGCGACGAGCTCCTGCGTGTGCAGCTGATAGGCGCGACCGTCGTCGTACTCGATCTTGACGCCGTCGCCATGCGCATTCACGGGAGCGGCGGGCGCAGACTCGCCGGCTTCGATGTCAAGCATGGCATCGCGCAGCAGGAAGGCGGCACCGCGCACGGCCTCGCCGGTCACGACCGTCTGACGCGAGCCAGACGTGGTGCCGGAGTCGGGAGCGTTCTCGGTAGAGCACTCACCGTTGGCGATGCAGCGAAGCGGCAGACCGCATGCCTCGGCAACGTCCTGCAAAAAGACGGTGTTGCAGCCCTGGCCGATGTCGGATGTGGCGGCATAGACCACGGCCACGCCGTCCTCGATGCGAATCTTGCAGCGGCCGGCATCGGGCAGGCCCACGCCCACGCCGGCGTTCTTCATGGCGCAGGCAATGCCAGCGTGTCCGGGATGCGCGTAGTAGGCATCCTTGACCTCGAGCAGCGTCTCCTTAAGCGCCGTGGAGCAGTCGGCGATCTGGCCGTTGGGCAGAACCTCGCCCGGCTCGATGGCATTACGGTAACGAATCTCCCACGGGTCCAGGCCGACCTTCTCTGCCAGCAAGTCGATCAGGCTCTCGAGCGCAAACTCGGACTGGCAAACGCCAAAGCCGCGGTACGCGCCGGCGGGCGGGTTGTTGGTGTAGTAGCCAAAACCGCGAATGTCGGTGTTCTGGTACTTGTAGGGGCCGACGGCATGCGTGCAGGCGCGCTCGAGCACCGGGCCGCACAGCGACGCGTAGGCGCCGGTGTCAAAGTTGATCTCGCAGTCCAGACCGGTAAAGTTGCCCTCGGCGTCGCAGCCCAGCGTAAAGGTACCGTCCATGGCATGGCGCTTGGGATGGAAAGCGAGCGACTCGGCACGCGTGAGCTTGCACTTCACAGGACGCTGGAACTTATATGCGGCGAGCGCGGCCAGATGCTGGATGGACACGTCCTCCTTGCCGCCAAAGCCGCCGCCCACGAGCATGGTCTCGACGACCACGCGCTCGGGCTCGTTGTCCCAGCCAAACATGTGGGCACACTCTTTGCGCGTGTCGTAGGCACCCTGGTCGGTCGACTGCACCTTGACGCCGTTCTTGTACGGGAAGGCAACGGCGCACTCGGGCTCCAAGAAGGCATGCTCGGTAAAGGGCGTGGTAAAGCGCTGCGTCACGGTAAACGCGCTCTCGGCCAGCGCCTTGGCGGCGTCGCCGCGCGTCACATGGCGGCTCTGGCACACGTTGTCCTTGAGCTCCACCGTGTTGCCAAAGGCAAAGAAGCTGTCATGCAGGCGCGGGGCGTCGGCAGCCCTGGCCTCGACAATGTTGCGCACGGGCTCCAGCGGCTCGTAATCGATCTTTACGAGCTTCTTGGCCTTCTCGAGCGTCGCTTCGTCCTCGGCGACCACCAGCACGATGGCATCGCCCACGCAGCGGGTGATATCGCCCGCCGCGATCATGACGTCCCAGTCCTGGATAAGGTGGCCGACCTGGTTGACCGGCACGTCCTCGGCGCGCAGGATGCCCACCACACCGGGCAGGGCCTCGGCCTTGGAAGTGTCAATGGAGAGCACACGGGCGCGCGGATACTTGGAGCGCACGGCGCTGGCATAGGTCAGGCCCGGCTGATCGAGCTCGTCGATGTCGTCGGGATACTTGCCCTCGCCGAGCACCTTCTTGCGCACGTCGATACGGAAGGCGCGCTTGCCCACGCCGTAGTCATCGCCGCGCTCCAGGTCCTCATCGATCTGCTTTTCGCCGCGGAGCACCGCAGCGGCCAGCGAGATGCCCTCGATAATCTTTTTGTAGCCGGTGCAGCGGCAGACGTTACCGCGAATGGCGTACTTAATCTGCTCCTCGGTGGGCTCGGGATCCTCGGCGATGAGCGCTGCGCCCGCCATGA
>USCS01000228.1 GCA_900552875.1 uncultured Collinsella sp.
CGGGCTTATAGGAGCGCAGCCACTCACGCAGCACGCGGAAGTGCTCGTGGGTGTCCTTGGCACTCGCCAGCGGCACCTGATGCGCGCGCCAGGAGTCCTCGGTCTTTTTGCCATCGATCTGCTTGGGGCAGGTCCAGCCCTTGGGCGTGCGGAACACGATCATCGGGTAGGCGGGACGGACCACGGTCTCACCAGCGGCGGCCTGTGCCTGCGCGGTGGCCTTGATGTCGCAGATCTCGTCAAAGACCTGCTCAAACAGGGCAGCGAAACGCTCATGGATGCTCGCATGGCTCTCATCGTCAAAGCCGGCGACAAAGAAGTGCGGCTTATAGCCCATGCCCTCAAAGAACTTAGTGAGCTCCTCGTCGGACACGCGGGCAAGGATGGTGGGGTTGGCGATCTTGTAGCCGTTGAGGTGCAGGATCGGCAGGACGATGCCGTCGGTTGTCCATAACGGCGCCGTAGGCGTGGCTGAGCGTGTAGCCGAGCTCGCCGCCCTCGTGGATGGAACCGGGCGTCTCGGGCGCAAAGTGGCTCGGGATGCCGCCGGGATAGGAGAACTGGCGGAAGAACTTCTGCAGGCCGGCCTCGTCATTGGTGATGTCGGGGCGAATCTCGCGGTAGGTGCCGTCGAGCAGCGACTGAGCAGTACCGGCGGGGCCACCGTGACCAGGGCCCATCAAGAAGATAGCATTCTGGTTGTGGTCGGTGATCAGACGATTGACGTGACCGAACAGGAAGTTGATGCCGGGCGTGGTACCCCAGTGGCCAACCAGGCGGTGCTTAACGTCCGGACGACCAAAGTCGCGCACCTCACCGGTTTTCTCATCAACAAAGTCGGGGCGCATTAGCGGGTTAGAGCGAAGGTAGATCTGACCGACGGACAGATAGTTCGATGCGCGCCAATACAGGTCGACGCCCTCGAGCTCGGAAGCCGGCACCTCGTGGCCCAGCTTTTGCCACGGCGTCCCCAGTGTTTTAGCCATTGTTTATGTCCCTTCGCTGTGTGGTCACCCTCCGATACGGCAACCTTTCGTTGGGACTAGTATATTTGCTAAAACGTTTTATCATGATGAAAAAACGTTTTAGCACCCTTATCAATCGCATCGATCAACAAAACGCGACATTCACCTGCGGCATTGCCCGTCACAGGTGCTCCACATTCGATCTCTGCAAATTGATAAACGTGTTTAGTTGTGTTTAGTAAGCTCGAGCACGCTGCCCTTAACGATAAGCTCCGGCTCCAGAACGACCTCTTCGGCACGCCTGCCGCCCCTACCGGCAAGACGCTTGGACATGCAGCCAAAAGCATGCTCCGCAAGGACACCAGGGTCCTGCTCAATCGCGGTCAGCGCCGGCTCAAAGAGAACGTCGGCCGCCGAGTTGTCATAGCTCACCACCGAGATATCGCCCGGGATGCTCTTCCCCATCTCGTGCAAGCGCTTGAGCAAACCGAGGGCAATGTTATCCGAGCTTGCGAACACGGCGGTGGCGTCGGTTGCGAGCACCGCCTCCGAGGCCTCGTATGCGCTCGGAATGTAGTACTCGCTCTCAAACTCCAAACGTGCGTCGATCGGCAGGCCAACCTCACGCAGCGCGCGCTCATAGCCGGCAAGTCGCTTGCGACCCGTATTGGAACGGCGGGCATTAACCAAGCAGGCGATGCGACGGTGACCTTGCTCGATCAGATAGCGGGTGGCCATATAGCCGCCCATCTCGTGGTCGAACATCACCTTGTCGCACTCGAGCCCCTCAATGGCACGGTCGACCATTACCGCCGGGATGGGCAGGTGGCTGACTTCTTCGCGCAGGGCACGGTCGTCGGAGAACTCGTCACCCACCACCAAAAAGACGCCATCAACGCCGCGCGTCACCAGCTGGCGCAGCAGCTCCAGATCGTCATCGGCGCTGCCGCCCGAGCTGGTAATGAAGAGCGCATAGCCGTCCCCGCGGCAGCGCTTTTCCAGGCTACCGGCGAGCGAGGCAAAAAAGCGGCTCTCGATGTTAGGGACGATAAGGCCCAGCGTGCGCGACTCGCGCATGACCAGGCTGCGCGCAATCTGGTTGGGAACATAGTGGTTGCGCGCCGCGACCTCCTTGATGAGCTTGCGGTTTTCTTCCGAGATGCGACAAGGCCGATTGTTAAGGACAAGCGAGACCGATGAGGGGGAAAGCCCCACCTCCTGGGCAATCTGCTTAAGAGTAACTTTGTTACCCATCTCGCTCCTTCCGAGTATTCGCGCAATCTCTTGAAAGTATAGCGACCGTCCCTCTACCTTGATGATAAACACTTTACCAATCCGGTAGACGGCTGTTTTATCGCCGCGATTGGTGCAAAGCAACCTGACCCCTTTGCACCATGTGATGCATTGGGGCCAGGTTGCTTTGCACCAAATCCATCCGGGTGGGGTATATTGCATTCAATTGATGAAAACGACCACCATAAGGCGGATATTCGTATGCACGAAAATGACTTTTTTAACGAGGACCTGCTCTGCGCGCTCGCCGGTGTTGCCGGCGAGGACAACGTGCTCATGAGCGAGCCCATGCGCGAGCACACTACGTTTAAGATCGGCGGCCCGGCCGATGTCTTTGTCACGCCCGATACCGAGCAGGGACTCGTCGCCACGCTTGACACCTGCTACCGCTGCGATCTGCCACTCACCATCGTGGGCAACGGCTCCGACCTGCTCGTCGGTGACAAGGGTATCCGCGGTGTCGTCGTGGCACTGGGCGAAGGCATCTCTAACATCACCGTCGACGGCACGCATGTTACGGCAGCAGCCG
>USCS01000229.1 GCA_900552875.1 uncultured Collinsella sp.
ATGCTGGTGGACTACGACCCCGCGCAGGTCAGCCCCGATGACATCTGCACCGCCGTCGATCGCGCGGGCTATTCGGCCTCGCCCGTCAGCACGGGCACCGATGCCGCCGGCTCAAGTGGCAGCGCGCAAGCCAGGTCCGGCGCCGCCCATATGGAGTCGCCGACCAAAAAGTTGGAGGCCGCTGCCTCTGCCATGCGCACCCGCCTCATCGTCTCGATCGCATTCCTCATCCCACTGTTCTACATAGGCATGGGGCACATGCTCGGCTGGCCGCTGCCCGGCATTTTCACCGACCATACCCACAGCATGACGCTCGCCCTCACCGAGCTCGTCCTGCTCATCCCCATCGTTTATGTCAACGACGCGTACTTTATCAACGGGTTTAAATCGCTCGCGCACGGCGCACCCACCATGGACGCCCTCATCGCCGTGGGCGCCACCGCCTCCATCGCCTGGTCGCTCTACGCCATGTTCATCATGGCCGACCAGCTAGCCGCAGGTCAGGTGCACGAGGCCATGATGACGAGCATGGACAACCTGTATTTTGAGAGCGCTGGCACCATCCTGTCGCTCGTCACCGTGGGCAAATACCTCGAGACGCGCAGCAAGTCCAAGACCGGCGGCGCTATCGAGGCGCTCATCGACTTAGCACCCAAGACCGCGACCGTCGTGGCAGAGGACGGCAGCGAGGCCACCGTCGACGTCGATGCCATTCTGCCCGGCCAGGTGCTGCGTGTGCGCCCCGGCGAGTCCATCCCCGTCGACGGCGTGGTACTCGAGGGCAGCTCGGCCGTGGACGAAAGCGCGCTCACCGGCGAATCCATTCCCGTGGAGAAGACCGCCGGCGACACTGTCAATGCGGCCACGGTCAACCGCACGGGCTCGTTTACCTTCCGCGCCACGCGTGTGGGTGCCGACACGTCGCTCGCCAAGATTATCCAGCTCGTCGAGGACGCCAACGCCACCAAGGCGCCCATTGCTCGACTGGCCGACAAGGTCGCCGGCGTGTTTGTGCCCGTGGTGTTCGTGATCTCGGCCGTGACCTTCTTGGTGTGGATGGCACTGACCGAAAGCGTCAACGAAGCGCTCACCTCCGCCGTCGCCGTGCTGGTGATCAGCTGCCCGTGCGCGCTGGGCCTGGCCACGCCCGTCGCCATTATGGTCGGCACCGGCAAGGGCGCCGAGATGGGCATTCTGTTTAAGAGTGCCGAGGCGCTGGAGAACCTGCGCAGCGTGGGCACCGTGGTGCTCGATAAGACGGGCACGGTCACCCGCGGCAAGCCTGCCGTGACCGATATCGTAGTGGCCACGCGCGCCGACGACTCGCCCGCCATGAGCAAAAAGGCGCTGCTCAAGCTGGCCGCTGCGCTGGAGCGCTCAAGTGAGCACCCGCTGGCCGAGGCGATTATGGCCGAGTGCGAGACACGCGGGATCGTCGCGCGCATGGTCGAGGACTTTGCGGCCGTGCCCGGACGAGGCGTTACGGCGCGCGAAGGGCAAAACGCCATTGCAGCCGGCAACGTACGCCTGATGGACGAGCTGGGCGTTACCGTGCCCGCGGGTCTTGCCGAGCAATTTGCCGCCGAGGGCAAGACGCCGCTGTTCTTTGCCAAGAACGGCGAGCTTGCCGGTACCATCGCCGTGGCCGACGAGGTCAAAGAGACGAGCGCCGAGGCCATCGCCGCGCTCCGCAAGCTCGGCGTCGACGTGCGCATGCTCACCGGCGATAACCGTGTGACGGCCGAAGCAATCGCCCGCCGCGTGGGGCTGAGCAGCGAACAGGTCATCGCCGACGTCCTCCCCGCCGACAAGGAGCACCACGTACGCGAGCTGCAGGATGCGGGCAGCAAGGTCGCCATGGTGGGCGACGGCATCAACGACTCACCCGCCCTGGCGCGCGCCGACGTGGGCCTCGCTATCGGCACCGGCGCCGACATCGCCAAGGAGGGCGCCGACGTGGTACTCATGCGCAGCGACCTCATGGATGTCGCCCGCGCCATCGAGCTTTCGCGCGCCACGATCCGCAACATCAAGCAGGACCTGTTCTGGGCGCTGTTCTACAACGGCATCGGCATTCCGCTGGCGGCGGGTGTGTTCTTCCCCCTCACCGGTTGGCAACTCTCGCCGATGTTTGGCGCCGCGGCCATGAGCCTGTCGAGCGTGTGCGTCGTAAGCAATGCGCTGCGCTTAAAATCCTTTAAGCCAAAAGTGGCAAAATAAGCTCACCATTAAGTCCATTTAGAACGGGTTTTCCAGGTGCCCGAGATTGACCTGAAAGAGGAGCGACGCGTACTTTGGTACGCGAGCGACGGCTTGAAGGTCAAGGTCGGGTGCCTGGGAAAGCCGTGCTGCTAATCGAGTCCGGAGAACGAGGGATACGCGCTCTCGCCGTGCTGACTCGCATCCAGGCCCAGTGCCTCGTCGGCCTCGTCCACACGCAGGCTGCCGTGGAACAGTGCCTTGACCACCGCGGCGATCACCAAGTCGAGCACCAGCACAATAGCGACCGTCACCACAATGCCCAAGATCTGCGAGATGAGCAGCGACACGTCGCCCGTGTAGAACAGGCCGCCCTTACCGGTCCACGAAAGCTCCGGCACACAGAACAGGCCCGTGAGCACGCCGCCCAAGATGCCGCCGATACCGTGGCAACCGAACGCGTCGAGCGCATCGTCGTAACCGAACTTGGTCTTGAGATGGCTGATGGCCAAGTAGCAGACGGGAGACACGATCAGGCCCATGACCAGCGCCGCCCATGGCTCGACAAAGCCC
>USCS01000230.1 GCA_900552875.1 uncultured Collinsella sp.
CGGGCGACCCTCGCGAAGCGCGTGAGCACGAGGGAAAGGTGTGGCAGGGGCGTACAGCAGCGTTACTCGGCAGCGGCCTTGAACTTGTTGTAGTTGATCAGGCAGCCAGCCTTGACGATGGCACGCTCCTCTGCCGTCATATCGGCAATGTAGAGCTCAATCTGCTCGACCGCACCATCGGCGCGCACCACGTAGGCGGCGATGCCCTTCAGGTCGCCATCGAGCGCGGCGCGGATACCCGGCACAAAGACGTAGTCGCCCACCTCAAAGCTGGGCTCGGCCTCCATCTGGAAGGGCACCATGCCCCAGTTCATCACGTTGGAGCGATAGCGCTTGGTGGCGTACTCGTGGACGATGTTGGCCAGGCCGCCAATTACGCGCTGGCAGCTCGCGGCCTGCTCGCGGGCAGAACCGTCACCGGGCTTCTTGGCATAGAGCATGGAGCCGTACTCAGTCGCCTTGGCATCGGCCGCGACACCCGCGCCGGTCAGCGCCTCAAACACGCTGGCAAGCTCGGCATCGAGCGCCGCCAGGTCACCCGCGGACTCGCCGGCAACGCGGCGCTTCTCTACGGCGTCGACCTCCTTGGAGCGGCCCACGTAGGCCGGGTCGCGGCGGCTCAGCGTAAACTCGGCCAGACCCAGCGGGTTGGAGCGGAAGGAACTCGTCTCGCCCGAGGGAATGAGCTCGTCGGTCGTGGTGACCGGGTCCATGATCTTGGAGCACACCTTGAGCAGGATGTCGTCGCCGAGAGGCTCCATCGCGGGCCATGGCTTGATGTTGGGACCCTCGACCAGCTCGTCGGCCGGCTCAGCCTTGCCAAAGCCCCAGTACACGCGCTTTTTGTACGGCGCGTCGTCAAAGGCGTACTCGCAGGCCTCGTCCCAAGTCTCCTCGGGCAGGTCGGTCGCCGACGTCAGGACGCCGCCGTTGGCAGCCGTCGCCGCAATGGAGCGGGCGTCCATCAGGGCCACGGCGCTCAGCTGGCCATTACCCGGCTTGGAACCCTCGCGGTTGGGGAAGTTGCGCGTGGTGTGGCGAATGGACAGGCCGTTGTTGGCAGGCGTGTCGCCGGCGCCAAAGCACGGGCCGCAGAATGCCGTGCGCACGATCGCGCCGGCCTCCATAAGGTCGTAGATATAGCCGCGGCGTGTAAGCTCGAGCGCCACGGGCTGGCTCGTGGGATAGACCGACAGCGAGAACTCGCCGCAGCCGGTGTTGGCGCCCTTGAGCACGCGGGCAGCCTGGACCACGGAGTCGTAGTTGCCGCCCGAGCAGCCGGCGATAACGCCCTGCTGCACGTGCAGCTTACCGTCGACGATTTTGTCGAGCAAGCTAAAGTGAGTCTTGCCCTCGCCGATCTTGGCAGCCTCGAGCTCCACCTCGTGCAGGATGTCCTCGAGGTTCTCGTTGAGCTCGTCGATCTCAAAGCCGTTGGAAGGGTGGAACGGCAGCGCGATCATAGGCTTGATGCTCGACAGGTCGACCTCGACGCAACCGTCGTAGTAGGCAACATCGGCGGGCTTGAGCTCGCGGTAGTCGTCGCCGCGGCCGTGCATGGCCAGGAACGCGTGCGTGTCCTCGTCAGTTGCCCAAATGGAGGAAAGGCAGGTGGTCTCGGTGGTCATGACGTCGACGCCGTTGCGGTAGTCGGTCGTCATGTTTGCGATGCCGGGGCCCACGAACTCCATGACCTTGTTCTTGACGTAGCCCTTGGCAAAGACGGCGCGGATGATGGCGAGCGCCACATCGTGCGGGCCGACGCCGGGGCGCGGGGCGCCCGTGAGGTAGATGGCCACGACGCCGGGATAGGCGACATCGTAGGTGTCGCGCAGCAGCTGCTTAGCCAGCTCGCCGCCGCCCTCGCCCACGGCCATGGTGCCCAGGGCACCATAGCGGGTGTGCGAGTCGGAACCCAGGATCATCTTGCCGCAGCCCGCGAAGTTCTCACGCATAAAGGAATGGATGACCGCGATATGGGGCGGAACGAAGATGCCGCCGTACTTTTTGGCAGCCGAGAGGCCAAAGACGTGGTCGTCCTCGTTGATGGTGCCGCCCACGGCGCACAGCGAGTTATGGCAGTTGGTGAGCACGTAGGGCAGCGGGAACTGCTCCATGCCCGAGGCGCGCGCCGTCTGGATGATGCCGACAAAGGTAATATCGTGGCTCGCCATGGCATCGAAGCGAATCTTGAGCGCCTCGGGGTCGCCGGACGTATTGTGTGCCTGGAGGATCGAATACGCGATGGTTCCGCGCCTGGCATCCTCAGGCGTCTGCGTAATGCCGCGCTCAGCAGCCTCGGCCTCAGGCACAACCTCGCTACCGCCGCGCAGGTAGATGCCGTCCTCGTACAGCTTAACCATACTGTCTCCCACTCTGCCCGAAAGGCTCGGGCGCATAGCATACATTCGTTCAATATCGTGCCATAGAACGGTTGCGAGTGGGTTACGAATCTACACGTTCACTTTATCTCAGTAAAGCACAGGACGAGCCCCTTGCATCACTCTCTGGACAAGGAGTGTCCCAAAGTGCCGGCACAAAAGGAACGTCCCCAAGTGCCAAGTGCCGCAAGAATGTCCCCTTTGACCAGTCATTTAAGAACGTCCCAAATGACTACCGCATCCGGAGCAAGGCAACGCCGCAGGTAGAGGACGGACAGCGAGCGACGTCTAGAGCGAACAAGTTGGCATGAAAAAGGCAAGGCATAGACCTTCTGGTCATGCCTTGCCTTTTGAATGACAAATTGTCGCCTTGGGCG
>USCS01000231.1 GCA_900552875.1 uncultured Collinsella sp.
TCGCAAGTCCGAGAGCGACGATCCGTACGTCAACGTGGGCCGCAACGACCCGTGCCCCTGCGGTAGCGGCAAGAAGTTTAAGTACTGCCACGGCAGGAATCGTTAATGGCTGAGGCTTTAGAGGTAACGCCCGCCGAGCTGGACGCGTTTGCGGACCGGCTCGGTGAGGTCGAGTCATATCTCCACCTGGACGAGAAGCGTACCCGCGTGTCCGAGCTCGAGGCCAAAAGTGTTGCCTCTGGCTTTTGGGATGACGCCGACGCCGCCCGTGCCACCATGGAGGAGATTGCGCGCACCAAGGAAGATATCGCTGCCGTGGACACCGCGCGCGGCGAGCTTTCCGATGCCCGCGCCGCGCTGGAGCTTGCCGAGGAGATGGGGGATGACCCCGACGCCGCCGCCCTTCGCGAGGAGGCTGCAGCCACGGCTGAGCGCCTGGCCCGTGCCATCGATGAGCTTGAGCTTTCGAGCTGGTTTACCGGTGAGTTCGATCACGGCGATGCCATTGTGACCATCAAGCCCGGACAGGGTGGTCTGGAGGCGCAGGACTGGACCTTCATGCTCTTTAAGATGTACATGAAGTACTGCCAGCGTCGCGGCTGGAAGGTCACCATCAACGACTGTCCCGCGGCCGAGGTCATCGGCATCGACCGCGCGACCTTTACCGTCGAGGGCAAGGACGCATTTGGCATGCTGCGCGCCGAGGCCGGCGTCCACCGCTTGGTTCGCATTAGCCCCACCGACGACAAGAAGCGCCGCCAGACCACGTTTGCCGGCGTCGAGGTCATCCCCGTGCTACCCGATGATATCGACATCGAGATCAGTCCCGATGACATCCGCGTGGACGTGTACCACGCGAGCGGCCCGGGCGGTCAGGGCGTCAACACCACCGACTCCGCCGTGCGCGTGACGCATTTTCCCAGCGGCATTGTGGTCACCTGCCAAAACGAGCGCAGCCAGATCCAGAACAAGGCCGCGTGCATGCAGATCCTCAAGGCTCGCCTGTACGAGATTGAGCTCGAGAAGCGCGCCGAGGCGCTCGATGAGATTCGCGGACCCAAGACCACGATTGGTTTTGGCAACCAGATTCGCAGCTACGTGCTCTACCCGTACCAGATGGTCAAAGACCTACGCACGGGCGTGGAGACCAGCAATGTCGAGGCCGTCCTTGACGATGGCGACCTGGACCCGTTTGTTATTGGCTACCATCGTTGGGCCACCGGCAACGCCGATGCAGAAGGCTCGGAGGTCTAAAACATCGGGCGGCTTCAAACCGATGCTAAGCCCAACGGTTGGACGGGTTTGTATCCAGAATAAACCCTGCGCAGGGGTGGTTTTTGTCCGGCGAATCGGTAGAATCGAATACAAGAAGAAGTTCAAAGCGCATCCGTTTGGGTGCGCTTTTTTGAGGGAGGCAGCATGGCATATCGTCTGGACATCAAGCGCATTCTTTCGATGAACTTCTTTCACGACCTGCCCCAGATCATGTTGGGGTGTGCCTTGGCCGCCATCGCGACCGACCTGTTTTTGATTCCCAATGGTCTTGCCGCCGGTGGCGTTACGGGCCTTGCCACCATTATCCAGGCGGTCGGCGCGGCGCGAGGCGTGTCGCTTCCCGTCGGTATCCAGACCATCGTGATGAACGCCTTGCTGCTGCTGGTCGTTATGCGCGAGGGCGGCATGTTCTACGTGGTGCAGACCGCGACGGGCTTTGTGCTGCTGGGCTTCTTTACCGATCTGTTCGCCCCGTTTGTAGCACCTCTGGCGGATGCGGACCTGATGCTTCCCGCCATGTGGGGCGGCATTATTACGGGCATCGGTTACGGCATGGTGTTGCGTGCCGGCGCCAACACCGGCGGCTCGGACACGATTGGCCAAATCATTTCGCGTAACACCTCGCTGCCGGTGGGCTCGACCGTCATGGCAATCGACGTTGCCGTGTGTGCGCTGTCGGCTCCGGTCTTTTCAATCGAAAACGCACTATATGCAGGCCTTTCGATGGTCATTAGCGGCTATGTGATCGATGCCGTGGTCGATGGCGGCAACAAACGCCGTATGGTACTCATCATCTCGGATAAGTTCCCTGATATCGCTGCCGATATCATGTATGGCCTGGGTCGTGGTTGTACCAAGTTTAAGGCGACTGGCATGTATTCGGGTGCCGAGAAGCCGGTGATTATGGTCATCGTGAGCCGTCGAGAGCTCAATACCCTCAAGACGATCGTGCGCGAGCGCGATCCTCACGCCATTGTGACGGTCGCTGACGTTACGGAAGCCTTCGGCGAGGGATTCAAGGACATTAGCGCGTAGGGTCGACTGCGTTCCATCCAAAAGACGTTCACATTGATAAACCGTTTCATCAGCGGTTCTGCCTGCTAAATTGTTCAAATAATGATAAAAACTCTGGTAAAGCCATCAGTTTCCAGCATAATGAATGACGTACGTGCATTGCGGCTGTGTTGGGATTACCTTCGGTGCCGTGCGCATTTTGTCTAATGAGGATGAAAGGAAGGCACAATGAGCGACGAAGAGCTCAAAAAGGTTGCCAACGAGGTAAGGAAGGGCATCGTCACCGGCGTGCACGCTGCCAAGTCCGGCCATCCGGGCGGTTCGCTCGGCGCTGCCGACATCATGACCTATCTGTACTTTGAGGAAATGAACGTCGACCCGGCCGATCCCCGCAAGGCCGATCGCGACCGTTTTGTGCTCTCCAAGGGCCATT
>USCS01000232.1 GCA_900552875.1 uncultured Collinsella sp.
CGACCATCGAGAATACCAAGCTCGAGCTCGATGTCAACGGCGAGCCGTTCGTGGCTTCGGGCGACGTGCTCGTGACCCCGGGTTTCCGCGAGGCATACCCGTATGGACTCAAGCGCGACGAGCAGATGCCGCCGCTGGAGCAGGGCGATACGGTCGACGTGTTCGACATTAAGCTCGAGGCCAAGCAGACCGAGCCGCCCGCGCGCTACAGCCAGGGCAAGCTCGTGCAGGAGATGGAAAAGCGCGGCCTGGGCACCAAGTCCACGCGCGCGAGCATCATCGAGCGCCTGTACGCCGTGCGCTATCTCAAAAACGATCCCGTGGAGCCGAGTCAGCTGGGTATCGCCATCATCGACGCGCTGTCGCAGTTTGCCCCGCGCATCACGAGCCCCGATATGACCAGCGAGCTCGATGGCGATATGACCCGCGTGGAGCGCGGCGAGGACACCGAAGAGCATGTCGTGACACACTCGCGTGCGCTGCTGGCCGGTGTGCTCGACGAGCTGCTCAAGCATACGCAGGAGCTGGGCGACGCCATCAGCGACGCCGTCACGGCCGATGCGCGCGTGGGCGCTTGCCCCAAGTGCGGCAAGGACCTGGTTATGAAGACGAGCGCCAAGACCCGTGGCAGCTTCATTGGCTGCATGGGCTGGCCCGACTGCGACGTGACCTATCCGGTGCCGAGCGGCGTCAAGGTAAGCCCGCTCGAGGGCGAGGCAGCCGTGTGCCCCGAGTGCGGCGCGCCGCGCATTAAGTGTCAGCCGTTCCGCCAGAAGGCTTTCGAGATCTGCGTGAACCCGACGTGCCCCACCAACTACGAGCCCGACCTTAAGGTGGGCGAGTGCAAGGTGTGTGCCGAGGCCGGACGCCATGGCGACCTGATCGCACACAAGAGCGAGAAGAGCGGCAAGCGCTTTATCCGCTGCACCAACTATGACGATTGCGGCGTGAGCTATCCGCTGCCGGCGCGTGGCAAGCTCGAGGCGACGGGCGAGACCTGCCCCGAGTGCGGCGCTCCCATCGTGGTGGTCAACACGGCGCGCGGTCCGTGGCGCATCTGCGTCAACATGGACTGCCCGACCAAGGAGAAGAAGCCGGCTCGCGGCCGCAAAACTGCGACCAAGGCGAGTACGGCAAAGAAGACGACGGCGGCAAAGAAGACTGCTGCCAAGAAGACGACCGCCAAAAAGACGACGGCCAAGAAGTCGACTACCAAAAAGACCGCTGCCGACAAGTAGCCGCACGGTCGAAACATCACCTAAAACAAAAACGAGCGAGGACCCCGCGATCCTCGCTCGTTTTTTAGGCAGTCATTGGGGACGTTCTTTAATGACTAGTCGTTTAAGACCGTCGCATGTGACTAGTTCACTTCGACGGGTTTGGCGCCGGGATAGCGCTCCTCAAAGTCTAGGCGGTACTTATTGTCATTGGTGCCCGCCACGTTGTCGCGCGACAGCGGCGCCACGATCTCATTCTTGTGGTCCGCAGGCTTGGCGTATTTCAGGCTGATCTCCCAGGCATCGCAGATTGCGTCAATGCGGTGATCCAGGTCGTCGTACAGGGCGATGATGTCCTTCCAGGAACTGTAGTTCTTGGAGCTCGTCGGGACGTCTAGGTCCTCGACGATGTCGTAATACTGCTCGATGGTGTCCTCCGTGCGCTCGGCGACGTCGGCGAGATTTTGACGGGTGGTTCGATCCTCTTCCAGATAGCTGCCGTTGAAGTTCTGCGCGCAGCCACGGACGTAGTTGTCGAGGTCTTCGAGCAGGTCGTAGTATTCGCTCAGCCGGCGGTAGAGGTTCTGCTCGGAGAGCGTTGCTTCGCCGCCATCCTCGTCGTCATCGTCATCATCGTCGTACAGGCTGTTGGGATCGCCGAGAGGCTTTAGGTCATCGTCGTCGACGTCATGGTGCAGCTTAGCTACCTCGGCAGTCGTCTGCGTGGCGGCGTTGTCGAAAGGCTTGATCACAAAGAAAACGACCAGGGCGATGATGATCGCCACCAGCACAACGATAACGGCGATAAGCGGCCCGGTGCCGCTCTTTTTGGGAGCGGGGGTCTGTGGCGAGGCGGGCGCGTATGCGGGAGCCGGTTGCTGTTGGGGCGAGCCGCTCGCGACGGGTACGCGCTGCGTGGTCTCGACGGCCGCGGGGCTTGCGCCGGGGTCGGGGCTATAGGCGAGGGGGTCGTCCGCCTTGGCTTGCGGCGTATCAAGGGAGCCGGTCTGCTCAAAAGCGGGCTGCCTATCGCTCGCGGTTGTTTGCTCAACGGGTGCACCGCACGAGGTGCAGAACTTGGCATCATCTGCAAGAAGCTTGCCGCACGAGGCACAATACCGAGACATTGCCACTCCTTTCGCCACATTTCAATGCAATACGACGATTATACCCATCGTCCAAAATTCCCCTTCATAAGTTGCGGTGAAATAGGGACTGTTTGGCGGTCTCAGAGCTTCAATCAGTCCCTATTTCACCGCAACTTTGGAAAGGCACCTTTAGCCATTGGGGACGCACCGAGCACTGGGGTATCATGGCTTGGTTGATATATCTGCATTTACGCGCCTTGTAGGAAGGGGCTGCGCCCATGGCTTTTGAGCCTGCTCAACATAGCTTTATCACGCTCGAGGGCGTCGACGGTGCCGGCAAGTCCACGCAGGCGCGCCTGCTTGCCCGCGCGCTCGAACTCGCTGGCTACCAGGTTGTGAGCCTGCGCGAGCC
>USCS01000233.1 GCA_900552875.1 uncultured Collinsella sp.
GCTGCCGCCCTGCGCCTGCTGATGCTGCAGACGAGCTATCGCTCGCCGCTCGACTTTTCTTGGGAGCGCCTGGAGGGTGCCGAGAACTCGCTCACGCGTATCGCCGGTACGGTCGAGAACCTGCGCTGGGCCGCGAACCATGCGACGGCCGATGCCGATGAGGCAGCATCCGAGGCGTTTGCCGCCAAGGCCGCCGAGACCCGTGCCACCTTTAAGGAGTGCATGGACGACGACTTTAACACCGCCGGTGCCATGGGTGCTGTCTTTGGCTTTGTGACCGAGTGCAACCAGTACCTGGAGCAGGCGGGCGATGCTGCCGACAAGGCCGCAGTCCTGGCTGCCGCCGATACGCTGGCCGAGCTGCTCGATACGTTTGGCGTTGAGCTTCCCGAGCCCAAGGTCGAGTTGCCGCTGGGCCTGCTGGGCGTTGCCGCCGGTTTGGTTGCCTACACGGGCGACGACGTGGACGAGGCCGCTGCCAAGATTCTCGAGGCTCGTGCCGAGGCTCGTGCCGCCAAGAACTGGGATCTGGCAGATGCCATCCGCGATCAGCTCAAGGACCTGGGCCTGACGATTGAGGATACCGCCGCCGGCACCCGTATCAAATCTCTCTAATCCCCGCGGGTTTCCCAAGCACCCGACCTTGCCGTTCAAACCGTCGCTCGCGTACTCAAGTACGCGTCGCTCCTCTTTCACGGCAATCTCGGGCACTTGGAAAACCCGTACCGACCGCTTGAGCTATTCGTCTTAAGCGGTCGCTTCTTTTGTCCTGTTTGAAAAGTATTTAAAGGAGGCCGCTTTATGGCCGACAATCGCAAGCGTGCATCGCGTGGAGGCAAGCAGACTGCTTCTGGCTCGCGTCCGATTCGCCGCAATGATCGCTCTGCCGCTTCCAAGGGCCAGCGCGATCGCACCCAGGCCGCACGTCCGCAGCGCGATCGCAACCGCGACGTTGTCCAGGCTCCCAAGGGCGAGTTTATCGAAGGTCGTCGTGCTGCCGCCGAGGCGCTGCGCACTGGTTTTCCCATCAAGTGCGCACTCATCGCCGAGGGCGGGGAGCGCGATGCTGCCTTGTCGCGCCTGGTCGACGACCTCAACGCCGCGGGCGTCCGCATTAAGTATGTGCCGCGCGCGCAGCTCGATGCGCTGTCGAGCCATGGCGCTCACCAGGGCATTGCGCTCGAGGTTGGCAACTTCCCCTATGCCGATGTCGCCGATATTCTCGACCGCGCAGGCGAGGGCCCGGCACTTGTCGTGGTGCTCGACCACGTGACTGACGACGGCAACTTTGGCGCCATCGTGCGCTCCGCCGAGGTTGTGGGCGCGGCCGGCGTCATCATCGCCAACAAGCGTGCCGCCGGCGTGACCGTGGGCAGCTACAAGACTTCTGCCGGCGCCGTCATGCATCTGCCCATCGCACAGGTTCCCAATATCGCCCGTGCGCTCGATGACCTCAAGGCCGCTGGCTTTTGGGTGGGTGGCGCCTCCGAGCACGCCGAGGGCAGCTGCTGGGACGCTCCCTTCGAGGGCCGCGTTGCGCTCGTCATGGGCTCCGAGGGCGACGGCATCTCGCGCCTGGTGCTCGAGAAGTGCGACTTTTTGACCAAGCTTCCCCAGCGCGGCATGACCGAGAGCCTCAATGTTGCCCAGGCGACCACGGCGCTGTGCTTTGAATGGCTGCGCCGCAATGCCGGCGAGCTCATGGGGGAGGAGTAGCGCATGTCCAAGAAGAACCGCGCCAAGTCCAAGGCCAAGCGCTTTGGCGAGGGCTCGGCCAAGCCGATTGTTTCGGCCGCGACCTATGGCGTGGGCGGCAATGCGTTTGCGCAGGCCATCGCCGACCCAGTCTCGACGGTGCACTCCAATAAGCCCGAGCTGCTGGTGGTCGACGGTTACAACGTGATCCACTGCACGCCGCGCTACGAAAAGCTCGTGTACGACCATTCCGACGATCCGTATTCCAGTGACGTCCACGATATGGCGCGCACCGCGCTCATCAACGACGTGGCGGCGTTTGCCCAGGGCCGCTACGAGGCCGTAGTCGTGTTCGACGGCGCGGGCAATATCTCCAGCGAGCGCCCCAACCTGCCGGCCCGCGGCGTGCGTATCGAGTTCTCACCGACGGGCGTCTCTGCCGATACCGTGGTGCAGAAGCTCTGCATCGAGGCGCGCGAGGAAGGCCGCGCGTGCTCCGTGGTATCGAGTGACGGCACAATACAGGCCGTCGTCATGGGCAAGGGCGTCACGCGCATCTCGAGCCGTATGCTGGTGGACGAGATCAAACAGATCGATAACGACGTTCACGAGGCAGAGGAAGCTCCGCAGATCAAGATGACTCTGGGCAGCCGCCTGAGCCCCGAGGCGCTGGCCAAGCTCAAGGCCCTGCGCGGGAGGTAGGAAACCTTCTATGGGGAGCTGCTTTCTCGATTGACCAACCAACTTGTTTGTAATCAATGGGTTGCGGCTTGGCATCGCCAAAACGAATAGTTTTTGGTTTTGGCGAACGGATAAAACTATTCGTTCTGACGAAGGGTTTTGAGATGTGGTCGGTCAAAGGGTCTGTTGCGCCCCGTCCGCAATTCCATTATTCTTAACAGGCTTCGCGCGAAAGCGCCAAGTGTGCCAGTGTGGCGCAACGGTAGCGCAACTGATTTGTAATCAGTGGGTTGCAGGTTCGATTCCTGTCACTGGCT
>USCS01000234.1 GCA_900552875.1 uncultured Collinsella sp.
AGCGAGGCGAGCTCGAGCTCGGCATATTTAATGACATGCTCGCGGTTGAGTTTTTCGTTGGAGCGCGCCTTCTCGACGGTAAACTTGCCCGCTTGCTCGTCATAGGAGCTATTGGCCTCGAACGTGCCCGAACGTCCTTCGTTAAACTCGTCGATGGCGGCGCCCAGATCCTTCTCAAACTTCTTTTGGTCAAAGGTGTCGGAAAGCATGGACAGGTCGACGTCTTGATCAAGATCGACTTCGTTGGAGGTAGCAGTTGTTTTGGTCTTGCCGCTTAAGGATTCCACAAGGCGGACCGGCCAAATAAAGGCTTCGTTGTGGTTGATGATTTCTTTTGCAGCAGCTTCACCGTCGACGATGGGTTCATCGGACTCGGGCTGATAGGTCCAGCTAAAGTCATCGCCTGTCACGGTGAGCTTATAGTGCTTCCAAGCCGAGTTGACCTTGGTGGCGGCAGACGAAGCGTTGGAGAACGAGACATCGACGCCGGCGATGGTGGTGTTGGGGTAGGCTACCTGCGAAAATGCTACGACGCCTACGATATAGACAATGACGATTAGACCCAGGACGACAAAGAGCGTCGTCTTTTTGCCCGACTTATTGTTCTCGGCGGGTTTGCGCGCGGGGCCACGATCGCCTCGAGCGTGCGTGGGGGGCTGCTTGGGCGCATTGCCGTTTGCCTGGCGCTGCTGACGTTGTTGACGCTGCTGTCGCTGTTGGTTCGGGCGTTGGGAAGCGTTTGCCGCACCACGCTGCTGACCGTGGCTCGGCGCGATAGGACGCGGTGACTGAACGCCGCCGGTGTGCCTGCTCGGCTGCTGCGGATCGGGAATCAGTTGAGTTCGATCGTTTTGCGACATCGTATGCATATCCTTCGATTTTCGCCTTGCGGTTCATCGTGTTTTTACTGGGCTTGCATTATAGCGATTGCCCTGCTGTTTGTGGTACGGAAACGGTGGCATTCAAAAGAGGTGGGACATTTGTCCCACCTTTGAGTCGTTCTTTGTCGCTATCCGCACACACCGCATTTTGCACAGGCCGAAAGTGCGGCCGGAGCCTGCGCGATGCCGCCCTTTGCCGTCTCGCGCAGCGTGGCCGGCAACGCGTGACCCACCGAGAGCATGACATGTGCCATCTGGTCAAACGGCACCAAGCTCTTAATGCCTGCGAGGGCGAGTTGTGCAGAGCTAAAGGCCGCTGCCACGCCGATGGCGTTGCGGTTTTGGCAGGGCACCTCCACGAGGCCACCGACGGGGTCGCAAACGAGACCCAGCAGATTACTCAGCGCGATGGAACTGGCGTCGAGCGCCTGCTCGGGCGTGCCGCCGAGCATCTGCACCAGCGCGGCGCCTGCCATGGCGGCGGCGCTTCCCACCTCAGCCTGGCAGCCGCCCTCGGCGCCGGCAACGCAGGCGCTTGTGGTGAGGTTGAGGCCGATGGCGGCTGCGCAGTAGAGCGCATCCATGACTTGCTCGTCGTCGAGCTGCAGGCGATCGGCGAGCGCCAGCACGCAGCCGGGCACAACACCCGCGGAGCCGGCCGTGGGGGCGGCGACGATCACGCCCATGGTAGCGGAGCGCTCGAGAACGGCCATGGCGCGGGCAACGGCGTCGGTCTGGACGGCGCCCATCAGGCTTGCACTCAAATCGTTGCAGCGGGTTGCTTCGACGAGCTTGGCCTCGCCGCCGATAAGCCCGCCGAGCGATCGCTGCGGATTAGCGATGGGGGCTGTGGTCTCCTCGCGCATGACGTCGAGCACGCGGCGCATGGCGGCGACGGCGTGCGCCTCACCGGTCAGGCGCGCCTCTCGCACGGCCATAACGGCGCCAATGCTGAGCCCCAGTTCCTCGCACGCATCGAGCAGCTGCTCGCCGTCGTCGAAGATCTCCTTTGCCGAGACGCCGGGGGAGAGCGACGAGGCAGAACCGGGGAGCTCGATAAAGGTCGCGTAATCGACATTGTCGAGCTTGCGGAGCATGGGGACGACGGTGTCGTCGGGCGCACCGTCGGTCTCAAAGACGGAGTAAGCCTGGCCGCCCACTTCGGTGCGGTAGGTGCGGCAGAAGGCGATGTTCACGTGTGCGTAGGCGAGCAGGTTGGTGAGCGCGGCGAGTACACCGGGGACGTCCTTGTGCGCCACGAATAGAGTTGAGTACATACCCGAGATGTCGACGCCGACGCCGTTAATGCGGCTGATGCGCATCTTGCCGCCGCCCAGGCTCTCACCGCGGACCTGTGCCGTGGCGCCCGTGTCATCGACCATTTCGATGTCGACGGTGTTGGGGTGGATGGAGGCGTCGTCGCCCTTGATGCCAAAGTGATATTCGAGGCCCTGCTCGCGTGCGAGGTCGAAGGCTTGCTTGATGTTCTCGTCATCGGTGTCGAGGCCCAGGATGCCCGCGACGAGCGCACGGTCGGTGCCGTGGCCGCGGTAGGTGTGGGCGAAGGAGTTCCACAGGCCAAAGGTGACTTTGGTGATGCGGCCTTCCAGCAGGCTGGCGGCAACTTGGGCGCACCGCAGGGCGCCGGCGGTGTGCGATGAGCTGGGGCCGACCATGATGGGGCCCAAGATCTCGAATGCCGAGGTCGTAGCTAGTGTTTGCGGCTTGCCTGCCATGGGTGCTCCTTTAATCTGTCCCGTCGTCCCGAGGGGCGGGGCATAAGGTCGCCTGCT
>USCS01000235.1 GCA_900552875.1 uncultured Collinsella sp.
GCGGCTCGAAGTAGAGCTTGTCGCTGGTGGTGTAGTCGGTCGAGACGGTCTCGGGATTGCAGTTGACCATGATGGTCTCGAAGCCGCGGGCTGCCAGCGCGTAGCTCGCGTGCACGCAGCAGTAATCGAACTCGATACCCTGGCCAATGCGGTTGGGGCCGGCGCCCAGGATCATCGCCTTGGGCTTGTCCGCCGGCGTGGTCTCGTCGGGAGCCACGCACTTCTTGGCATCCGGGCTCGTGCGGTAGATGTTCTCGTACGTCTTGTAGTGGTACTCCGTGGCGCTCGAGAACTCCGCAGCGCAGGTATCAACCGTCTTCATGCTGGGAACCACGCCCAGGCCCTTGCGATAGGCGCGCACAAAGCGCTCGTCCGAGCTGGTCAGCGCGGCGATCTCGGCGTCGCTCGTGCCGTACTGTTTGAGCAGGCGCATCGCGTCGGCGTCGATATCCTCCACACGCAGGTCGCGGATGCTCTCCTGGACCTGCACCATATCGTTGATACGGTTGAGGTACCACGGATCGATACCGCAGATGGCATGGATGCGAGCGATGTCCCAGCCACGGCGTAGGGCCTCGACCACAAAGAAGATGCGATGCTCGGTCGGGGTTGCCACGGCCTGAGCAAGCTCGTCGTCGCTCAGCTTATCGGCACCCTCTTTGCCACCGGCGCAAATGCCCTGGTGGCCATCCTCCAGCGAGCGCATAGCCTTGCCAAAGGCCTCCTCAAAGGTGCGGCCGATCGCCATAATCTCGCCCACGGCCTTCATGCGCGTGGTGAGCGTGGGGTCGGTACCCTTGAACTTCTCGAAGGCAAAGCGCGGCACCTTGACCACACAGTAGTCGATTGTGGGCTCAAAGCAGGCGGGCGTAGCCTTGGTGATGTCGTTGACGATCTCGTCGAGCGTGTAGCCCACGGCCAGGCGCGCGGCGGCCTTGGCGATGGGGAAACCCGTTGCCTTGGAGGCCAGTGCGGACGAGCGGCTCACGCGCGGGTTCATCTCGATGACGATCAGGCGGCCGGTGTTGGGGTTCACGGCAAACTGCACGTTGGAGCCACCGGTCTCGACGCCAATCTTCTCCAGAATGGCGAGCGATGCGACACGCATGCGCTGATACTCCAGGTCGGAGAGGGTCTGCGCCGGCGCCACGGTAATGGAGTCGCCGGTGTGCACGCCCATGGGGTCGAGGTTCTCGATGGAGCACACGATGATGCCGTTGCCGGCGTGGTCACGCATGACCTCCATCTCGTACTCTTTCCAACCCTCGATGGACTCCTCGACCAGCACCTCGTGGGCAGGCGAGAGCTCCAGGCCCTGGCTCACGATGGAGACGAGCTCCTCGTGAGTATGCGCGATGCCACCACCGGCGCCGCCGAGGGTAAAGCTCGGACGCAGCACGCAGGGATATCCCACGCGCTCGGCGATGGCCTCGGCGTCGGCCACGCTGTAGGCATAGCCCGAGCGCGCGACCTCCAGGCCGATCTCGGCCATGGCCTCGTTAAAGAGCTTACGGTCCTCGCCGCGCTCGATGGCGGCCAGGTCGCAGCCGATCATCTCGACGCCGTACTTGTCGAGCGTGCCGTCTTTCGCCAGCTCGACGGCGGCGTTCAGACCGGTCTGGCCGCCCAGCGTGGGCAGCAGCGCGTCCGGGCGCTCTTTCTTGATTACGCGCTCGATAAATTCGGCGGTGATGGGCTCGACATAGGTGCGGTCGGCAAGACCCGGGTCGGTCATGATGGTCGCCGGGTTGGAGTTGACCAGGATGACCTCAAAGCCATCCTCCTTGAGCACCTTGCAGGCCTGGGCGCCGGAGTAGTCAAACTCGCAGGCCTGGCCGATAACGATGGGGCCCGAGCCAATGACGAGGATGCGCTTGATGTCAGTACGTTTAGGCATGTTAGTTCTCCTCAGTCTCAGTCTCGGCGAAATTCCAGCCAGCCAGGCGGTCCTTCGCGGTGTCGATGTCCAGGTAGTTCTCCTCGCCGTCCATGAGTCGCGTAAAGGCGGTAAAGAGATAGTGGGCATCGGTGGGGCCAGGCGAGGCCTCGGGGTGGTACTGGACCGAGAAGCACGGGGCGTCGAGCAGCTGGATGCCCTCGGCGGTGCCGTCGTTGAGGTTCACGTGCGTCAGGCGAATGCGGCCAAAGCGCTCGTTCATCACGACCGGCGCGATTCCGCGGCGCACCCAGACGCGCAAATCTCCATCGGCCGCATGCTCGGTCTCGCCGCCGGAGAGCTCGGGAATCAGCTTGCCCAAGCTGGGGAACAGCAGGCCAAAGCCGTGGTTTTGCGCGGTGATCTCCACGCGACGGCTCACCAGGTTCATAACCGGCTGGTTGCCACCGCGGTGACCGAACTTAAGCTTTTCCATCTGGGCGCCGCAGGCCAGGCTGATCATCTGGTGACCCAGGCAAATGCCAAAGACCGGCACCTTGCCGATCAACTGCTGCACCTGCTCGTATGTCTCCACCACGGCATCGGGGTCGCCAGGACCGTTGGACAAAAAGACGCCGTCGGGATTCATGTCGAGTACCTTACTCGCGGGCGTGTCCCACGGCACGACGGTGAGGTCGCAACCGGCGCGGACCAGGCCCTCCAGAATGCCGCGCTTCACGCCGCAGTCATAGGCAACCACTTTGTGGCGGGCAGGAGCGGC
>USCS01000236.1 GCA_900552875.1 uncultured Collinsella sp.
TCCAAGGGTTATACCCTAAGAGCAAACCACCCCTTTTAGGGGTGGTTTTGATTTCACTTCGCCGTTCGCCGATTTCTACATGACTAAACCTTATCAGTCTGATAATTAATTATCAGACAGCGAGATGCTCACATCCCAACGTTGTCGTACGCGTGTCGACGGTGTTCGTCTTGACGACAACCGTTGATATAGTTACCTTCGACGAGAAAAGGAGGGCGCGCCGATGCCGCATAAGACATATTCGCGTCGCGTTGCCGTGCGCGCCCTGTATATGGCTCGGAGCCGCATATGAGCAGGTATGTTCACGGCTCCGGGAGAGACGACGCACAACTAAATAATCAGCTGCAAAGCAGGTTCCCCAAAATTCCGGGTTTGAGCACGGCTGGGTTTTCGCCACCCACCGTGCAGCAATACCGTAGTTATCCGTATTTGGTTCGAGAGGGGAACCGTCATGGCTGAAGAATTCGATTTCCATCCGATGTGGGAGAGCCTCGGCATGAATCTTGCCGACCACGACATGCTGCTGGGCGCCGTGGGCCAGATGTACGGCGATATGTTCCTGACGCAGAACAATCGCCCCAAGTCCACGTCCTACCTGGATTTTGTCGCCACCAACATCCACAGCGGCCGTATTAAGGAGATGCTCGACAAGAAGGAGGCCGGCGAGGCCACCAAGATCGTCGGCTCGTTCTGCGTGTACGTGCCCGAGGAGATCGTGCTTGCCTGTGACGGCATTCCCGTGGGCCTGTGCTCGGGTGCCGATTGGGCAACCGATAAGGTCGAGGAGCACCTGCCGCGCAACACCTGCCCGCTTATCAAGAGCTTTGCCGGCTTTAAGCTGGGCGAGGTCTGCCCCTACATTGAGTCGAGTGACCTGGTGGTAGGCGAGAACACCTGCGACGGTAAGAAGAAAGCCTACGAGTTCTTTGCCACGCAAAAGAACATGTACGTCATGGATATTCCCAACGTGCACGACGAGTCGACGCTCGTGACCTGGAAGGCCGAGGTCAAGAAGCTCGCCGCCAAGATCGAGGACGAGTGCGGCGTCAAGATTACGCCCGAGGGCCTGAAGGCTGCCATCCACGCCGTCAACGAGAAGCGTCGCGCCCTGCAGCGTCTGGCTGCCACGCGCGCTGCCGATCCGGCGCCCATCAGCGGTCTCGACAGCCTGCTGACCGTTCAGGCCGCCTTTATGGACGATACGCCGCGTCTGACCGGAGCCATCAACGAGATGGCCGCCGAGTGCGAGCAGCGCGTTGAGGCCGGCGAGGGCGTGGCGCCCAAGGGGACCAAGCGCATCCTGTACACCGGCACGCCCATGGCCGTGCCCAACTGGAAGCTGTTCAACCTCATCGAGAAGGCCGGCGGCGTTGTGGTAGGCGAGGAGTCCTGCACGGGCTCGCGCTACTACAAGGACCTGGTCGACGAGTCCGGTGAGACGGTCGACGAGATGCTCGACGCCATCGCCGAGCGCTACTTTAAGATTAACTGCGCCGTCTTTACGCCCAACGATCAGCGTATGAAGGACATTGTCCAGATGGCCAAGGACTTGCATGCCGACGGCATCGTCGACGTGGCCCTGCAGTTCTGCACGCTCTACGAGATGGAGTCGTTTGCCGTGGAGAAGGCTGCCGAGGAGGCCGGCATTCCGTTTATGCACATCACGACCGACTACGCCGGCGAGGATGCAGGCCAACTGCAAACCAGGATTGTGGCTTTCTTGGAAACCATTTAGGACTATTCGTCCCGGCGGCTTCCCCAGGCACCCGATCTTGCCGTTCAAACCGTCGCTTGCGTACCAAAGTACGCGGCGCTCCTTTTTCACGGCAACCTCGGGCACCTGGGAAAGCCGTTTCCTTGGTTGGTTAAAAGGTTTGTTAAGGAGTTATATGTCGGAAAATATGGAGCAGCCGTTGCCATCCACGTTTGAGGAGTTCAACGAGCAGCGCAAGGCGGCGTTTATTCGCGTTAAGGATTACAAGCAGGCGGGCAATCGCCTGGTCGGCTTTTTGTGCAGCTATACGCCGCTCGAGATCATCGATGCCGCGGGCGCTGCAAGTGTGGCCTTGTGCGGTACATCCGACGAGGTGATTCCCGAGGCCGAGAAGGTGCTGCCGGCAAATCTGTGTCCGCTCATCAAGTCGACCTACGGTTTTGCCTACTCGCAAAAGTGCCCGTTTACGTACTTTAGCGACATGATCATCGGCGAGACCACCTGCGACGGCAAGAAGAAGATGTACGAGCTACTCAACGAGCTCAAGCGCACGCACATTCTGCATCTTCCGCAGGGTCGTGATCGCGCCTACGAGCGTGAAGGCTGGTACGAGGAGTGCTGCCTGCTCAAGGAGGAGCTCGAGGGCTTCTACGGCATCACGATTACCGACGATGACCTGCGTGCTGCCGTCCGTCGTCGCAACCGCTTGCGTGCGGCCCAGCTCGAGATGTTTGCGCTGCAGGCCAATCAGCCGGCGGCCATGAGCGGCGTCGACTTGATGAGCACTATGTTTGCCGGTACGTTCAGCTTTGATATTGAGGCCTATACGCAGCAGCTGGAGCAAAAGGTCGCCATGCTGCGCGAGGCCTACGACGCGGGCGAGCGCCCGGTTGCGGCGGACGCC
>USCS01000237.1 GCA_900552875.1 uncultured Collinsella sp.
GCGGGGGAGACCTACATTATGGGGCGCGTCGCCGTGCTGCCGGCTATGCGTCGTCGCGGACTGGCGAGTGCGATCGTCGAGGCCAGTGCTTCGTGTGCACGCGATGCCGGCGCTAAGCTTATTAAGCTGCATGCGCAGGAATACGTGTTGCCGCTCTATGCAAAGGCGGGCTACACGCAAATTGCCCCGGTAGATTACGAAGACGAGGGCCAGCCCCATGTCTGGATGGCCAAGCGCGTAGATGGCAGATAGGGACGTTCCTTTTCTGCCGGCAGTTGGGGACGCTCCTTGGCAATTGGCGCATCGGAGCGCTTAGACATACAGTTTTTCGATTCCGTATGTATATATGCGCGCTAATGGGTTATAAAATCTAAGTCTGAACATAGCAGGTCTGCGATTCGGCTCGGGCGACCGGGCCGTTTTTGCGGACGGGGGTAGCGCGAAAGGACTGCACATGCGTCAATTTAAGACCGAGAGCAAAAAACTGCTCGACCTCATGATCAACTCCATCTACACCAATAAGGAAATCTTCCTGCGCGAGCTTATCTCTAACGCGAGCGACGCCGTCGACAAGCTCAACTTTAAGAGCCTGCAGGATCCGAGCGTCAAGATCGACCAGGGCGACCTGGCTATTCGCGTTTCCTTTGATAAAGACGCCCGCACCATTACCATCTCGGATAACGGCATTGGCATGACCGCCGAGGAGCTCGAGCGCAATCTGGGCACCATCGCCCATTCCGGCTCCGAGGAGTTTAAGACCGAGAACGCCGAGCAGCAGGGTTCGGATGTCGACATCATCGGCCAGTTTGGCGTGGGCTTCTACTCGGCTTTTATGGTCGCCAGCCATGTGAAGGTCGTCAGCCGCGCCTACGGCGAGGATGTCGCCCATGTGTGGGAGTCTGATGGTCTTGAGGGTTACACCATCGAAGACGGCGAGCGCGCCGAGCACGGCACCGATGTCATCTTGACGCTGCGCGAGAACGAGAAGCTCGATGCCGACGGCGAGGCCGAGACCTACGATCGCTTCCTGACCGAGTGGGGCCTCAAGAGCCTGATTCAGCAGTACAGCAATTATGTGCGCTACCCGATCCAGATGATGGTGTCCAAGAGCCGCCAGAAGCCCAAGCCCGAGGATGCTGGCGATGACTACACGCCCGAGTACGAGGACTACCAGGAGCTCGAGACCGTCAACTCCATGACGCCGATCTGGAAAAAGCGCAGCTCCGATGTCGAGCAGAAGGACTACGACGAGTTCTACAAGTCCACGTTCCACGACTTTGACGATCCTGCGCGCACCATCAGCTTCCATGCCGAGGGCACGCTCGAGTATGACGCCCTGCTGTTTGTGCCGGGCCGCGCGCCGTTCGATCTGTACAGCAAGGATTACGAGAAGGGTCTGGCGCTCTACAGCTCCAACGTCCTGATCATGGAGAAGTGCGACGACCTGCTGCCCGACTACTACAACTTTGTCCGCGGCGTCGTGGATTCTGCCGACGTGTCGCTCAACATCTCGCGCGAGACGCTGCAGCAGAACCGTCAGCTCAAGGCCATCGCCAAGCGTGTGGAAAAGAAGATTACCGCCGACCTTGAGGATATGCGTGACAACGACCGTGAGGCCTACGAGAAGTTCTTTGAGAACTTTGGCCGCGGTCTTAAGTACGGTATCTACTCGAGCTATGGCATGAAGGCCGATGAGCTCGCCGATCTGCTGCTGTTCTGGTCTGCCAAGGAACAGAAGATGATTACTCTGGCCGAGTATGCCAAGGGCATGCCTGAGGACCAGAAGGCCATCTACTACGCTGCCGGCGACTCGCGTGAGCGCCTGGCCAAGATGCCCGTGGTAAAGGGCGTGCTCGACCGCGGCTATGACGTGCTGCTGCTGACGCAGGATGTGGATGAGTTCACGTTCCAGGCTATGCGTGAGTACGTTGCTGCCGATATGCCCAAGATTTACGAGGACGATGCAGCTCGCGAGGCTGCCGAAAAGGCCGTGGCCGACGGTGCCGAGCCCGAGGTCGAGGATCGTCATCTGGAGCTCAAGAACGTTGCGACCGGTGATCTTGACCTGGCGACCGAGGACGAGAAGAAGGAGGCCGAGGACGCCACCAAGGAGAACGAGGACCTCTTTAGCGCTATGAAGGAGGCGCTCGGTGACAAGGTCGAGAAAGTTGCCGTCTCCGCGCGCCTGACCGATGCCCCCGCTTGCATCACCACCGAGGGCCCGCTTTCGCTCGAGATGGAGAAGGTGCTCCAGAAGGGACCCGAGGGCGCGCCCGACGGCATGCCCAAGAGCCAGCGCGTGCTCGAACTCAACGCCAAGCACCCGGTCTTTGACAAGCTTGTCGCTGCCCAGAAGGCAGGCGACGCCGACAAGATCAAGCAGTACTCCGGCTTGCTCTACGATCAGGCCCTGCTGGTCGAGGGCATCCTCCCCGAGGACCCCGTAGCCTTCGCAGCCGCCATTTGTGAACTTATGTAATTGGTTCCGCCGTTCTAACGAACGGCGGACCGGTCGACGCTGCCCTCAGTTCCGCCGTTCTAACGAACGGCGGACCAGTCGACGCTGCGCGGGCGCCAGAGCGACAACTTGTCATTCAAAGAGGACGGCAT
>USCS01000238.1 GCA_900552875.1 uncultured Collinsella sp.
GCTATCGCCGCTTTATCCAGATGTTTTCCAATGTCGTCATGGGCGTTGACGCCGACCTGTTCGAGAACGCCCTGACCCAGGCCCGTCTGGTCGCCGGCGTTCGCGTCGATTCCGAGCTTTCGGCCGAGGACCTGCAGGAACTCGTCGAGACCTTTAAGGGCATCTTCTCCGAGAACGTCGATGCCTCCCTGTATCCCGAGCTCGAGGTCGCCGATGGCAAGCCCGTTTTCCCGCACGATCCGGAGCTTCAGCTACGCCTGGCAATCCAGGCCGTCTTTGGCAGCTGGATGAACGAGCGTGCCTGCATCTACCGCAAGCAGCATGGCATTTCCGACGACCTCGGCACCGCCGTCAACGTGCAGGCCATGGCCTTTGGCAACAAGGGCGAGACCTCTGCGACGGGCGTCGCCTTTACGCGTAATCCGGCCGACGGCACCAAGGAGTTCTACGGTGACTTTTTGGTTAATGCCCAGGGCGAGGACGTCGTCGCCGGTATCCGCAACACCGAGCCCATCGCCGACCTCAAGACCACCCCGGGCCTCGAGTCCGCAGGTGAGGAGCTCGAGCGCGTGTTCCTGACGCTCGAGGATCATTACCGCGATATGTGCGATATCGAGTTCACCATTGAGCAGGGCAAGCTCTGGATGCTCCAGACCCGCGTGGGCAAGCGCACCGCCACCGCCGCCCTGCGCATCGCCATCGAAATGGTCGAGGAAGGCCTGATCACCCGCGAGGAGGCCGTGAGCCGCATCGATCCCGCGCAGCTCGACCAGCTCCTGCACCCGCAGCTCGACGCCTCCAAGAAGTATGAGGCTCTGGCCAGCGGTCTTAATGCCAGCCCTGGTGCCGCCGTGGGCGAGGTCGTGTTCTCGAGTGACGACGCCGTCGCACGTTCCGCCGAGGGTCACAAGGTCATTCTGGTTCGTTGGGAGACCAACCCCGACGACCTGAAGGGCATGGTCGCCGCCGAAGGTATCCTTACCAGCCACGGTGGCAAGACGAGCCATGCCGCCGTTATCGCCCGCGGTATGGGCACGCCTTGCGTCTGCGGCGTCGAACGCTTCCACATCGACGCCGCCGAGAAGGTCGTGCGCATCGAGGGCAGCGACCGCGTGCTGCACGAAGGCGACGTTATCTCCATCGACGGTACCCAGGGTATCGTCGTCGACGGTCCCGTCGACCTGGTCTCCGCCGAGCTCACCGGCGACCTGGACACCATCCTGTCCTGGGCCGACGAAATCCGTTTGGACGAGACCAGCGGCCATGCCAACCATGTGCGTGTCAACGCCGACAATCCCGAGGATGCCATGCTCGCCCTCGAGTTTGGCGCCGAGGCTATTGGCCTGTGCCGCACCGAGCACATGTTCCTGGGCGATCGCAAGAACATCATCCAGAGCTTTATCCTGTCTGACGATGAGGCCGTGAAGCAGCAGGCCCTGGCCGACCTGCTCAAGGTTCAGACCGAGGACTTCCTGGCGATGTTCAAGACCATGTCCGGTCGCGATGTGGTCGTCCGCCTGCTCGATCCGCCGCTTCATGAGTTCCTGGATAATCCTCGCGAGCTCGAGGTCGCCATCACCAAGAAGGAAGCCGCTGGCGCCAGCGAGAAAGAGCTTGCCGTCCTGCGCGCCCGCTTGCGTCGTATCGACGGCATGGTCGAGTCCAACCCGATGCTCGGCCTACGGGGCGTGCGCCTGTCCGTCGTCTTTGGCGATCTGCCGCTCATGCAGGTTCGCGCCGTCGCCACGGCTGCTGCCCACCTTATCAAGGAGGGCGTCGACCCGCGCCCCGAGATCATGGTTCCGCTCGTTTCCATCACGGCCGAGCATGTCCAGACCCGCGAGGTTATCGAACGCGTGATCGCCGAGGTTTCTGACGAAGAGGGCGTCGAGCTCAATATTCCCGTGGGCACGATGCTCGAGCTGCCGCGCGCCTGCATGGTCGCTGACGAGATCGCCCATTACGCAGACTTCTTCTGTTTTGGCACCAACGACCTCACCCAGACGACCTTCGGTTTCTCGCGTGACGACGCCGAGGCTAAGTTCATCCCGCTGTACATGCATAAGAAGATCTTGAAGGACAATCCCTTCGAGACCATCGACGCGGCGGTGCTCGAGCTGGTGCGCATGGCTGTCGAGAAGGGCCGCGCCACCAACCCGGGCATGCACTTTGGCGTGTGCGGCGAGCACGGCGGCGACCCCAAGTCCATCAAGGGCCTGTTTAACGTGGCCGATGTGGACTATGTGTCCTGCTCGCCCTACCGCGTGCCCCTCGCACGCCTGGCTGCCGCCCAGGCCAAGCTCGAGGCGAAGCGCTCCGCCTAACGTTTTGGGTATAGACGCCTAGCGTAGCCCCCTTCATGCCGCCCGCCTCATTCGTGAGGCGGGCGGTTATCATGTGCGGGTTTTGTCTTTTTGTCTGCGTAAAAAATTGTTCTTGCAGCAGAAACCCGCGCGTGTATACTCGAATACGTTTGTTCAACTACGTGCCGGCCAAGGTGGTACGGCACCTCTAGAAGAGTAAGGAATTGCACATGGATTACATCCGCGCAATCGAGCGTCAGCAGATCCGCGAGGA
>USCS01000239.1 GCA_900552875.1 uncultured Collinsella sp.
AAGCCGGTGCGGATTTGCGAAGCAAATACGCGGATTCTCCGCGCAAAGCCTCGACCCGATATGGATGCGATGTTATCGAATCTCAGCCTGCCATGCGCCGCATCAACGCAGACCGGGATGCACTTTCCCGGCGGCAACTCATACTCTGGGGTTGGCTTGACCGTCCCGCCCCCCTCATCTCCAAAACCCGTGCGCCCTCCATTCCAAAACTGGGTAGAAGAAAGCCAAAACGAAACAGCAGGAGGTCAACATGACTGCAGAAGATAAAGCAAAGAACGCCGGCAAGGTCGCGCTCGTCCTGGAGGGCGGCAGCTTCCGCGGGCAATTTACCGCAGGCGTGCTCGACGTCCTCATGGAGGCTGGCGTCGAGATTCCGGCTGTCTACGGCGTATCGGCCGGCGCCCTCAACGGCGTGAACTACAAGTCGCATCAGATCGGCCGTGCCAACCGCATCAACCTGGCTTTCTGCAATGACAATCGCTTCATGGGCGCCGCATCGTTTGCGTCCACGGGTTCCATCGTGGGTTACGACTTTATCTTCAACGATGTCCAGGATCGCCTGGATCCCTTTGACAACGAGACGTTCGACGCGAGCCCCATCGAGATGTACGCCGTCGCGACGGACATGCTCTTTGGAACCGCCACGTACCTGCCGGTCAAAAGCGCCGTACTTGACCTCGACGCTGTGCGCGCATCGACGTCGCTGCCGCTGGTGACGCCGTCGGTCGAGATCGACGGGCACAAATACGTCGACGGCGGCGTAGCCGATTCGGTCCCTATCGAGCACGTGCTGGAGGAGGCGGGCTTCGATCGCGCGGTTGTCATTGTCACGCAGGACCGCTCGTACGAGAAAAAGCCCTACGAGTTTATGCCCGCCGCACGCGCCCGCTATGCCGACTATCCCTACCTGCTCGAGGCTATCGAGACGCGCCACGACCGCTATAACATCCAGCGCATGCATCTGTGGAAGTATGAGCGCGAGGGCCGCGCGCTGGTCGTTGCTCCGCAAAAGCCGGTCGAGGTCGGTCACGTTGAGCACGATTCGGCAAAGCTCCTCGACCTGTATATTCAGGGCCGCCAGGAGGCAAAGCGCCTACTGAGTGATATCGAGGCGTTTGTCGAGCGCTAGCGTCGCGACGTCATGACCCATGGACGACATGTGCAGAAAGTCTGGTCAGAGCCAAAATACCTGTTGACTCGGGCGACGAGCGGGGTAATATGGACAGGTTACTTGCAGAGCCCCGTGAATCTCTGTAACAACACGTACTGTACATGGAGGAGTCTAAGTGATTTCGAAATCGACTCACTACGCCAAGCAGGGCGAGGTCCAGCGCAACTGGGTTCTCGTCGACGCCGATGGTGCTGTCCTGGGCCGTCTTGCCACCCAGATCGCAATGATCCTGCGCGGTAAGAACAAGCCCCAGTTCACGCCCAACAGCGACTGCGGCGACTTCGTTGTCGTCATCAACGCCGATAAGGTCCAGCTTACCGGTAACAAGGCCGACACGAAGACCTATTATCGCCACAGCGGCTACAATGGCGGCCTCAAGGCTGAGAGCTTCCGCCAGGCTATGGAGAAGCACCCGGAGAAGGTCATCGAGCGCGCCGTTCGCGGCATGCTGCCCAAGACCACCCTCGGCCGTGCCCAGATGACCAAGCTTAAGGTCTACGCTGGTGCCGAGCATCCGCATGCTGCCCAGAACCCCACGAAGATTGAGCTGGAGGCTTAAAGATGGCTGAGAACACCGTTGTCTACCAGGGTACCGGCCGTCGTAAGAACGCCGTCGCCCGCGTCCGTCTCGTCCCCGGCACCGGCAAGGTGACCATCAACAAGCGTGACGCCGAGCAGTATTTCGGCCGTCATCAGCTCGTTGAGAACGCCCTTGCTCCCTTCAAGGTGACCGACACCGCCGGTCAGTTCGACGTTATCGCTCTGTGCGATGGCGGCGGCATCTCCGGTCAGTCCGGCGCTCTGCGCCTGGGCATCGCTCGCGCTCTTCTGAACGCTGGCGACTACCGTGCTGACCTCAAGAAGGCCGGTTTCCTTACGCGCGATGCTCGCGTGGTCGAGCGCAAGAAGTACGGCCTCAAGAAGGCCCGCCGCGCTCCCCAGTTCTCTAAGCGCTGATATTTCAAAAAATCCCTGGAACTTCAACGGTTTCAGGGATTTTTCTTTTGATAAAGTCTGATATAATACAGCAAAGAAAAACATAAAATATTGAGGTTCATTTGAGGTGCATGGGCCTTAAAATCGCTTTTTGAGGTGCATGGTGAGGTTCATTTTGGTGCATACTTTTCGACTCTCCTCTGCTGCTTCAGTCGCCGCCTCTCCGTCTTCCGGTTAAGCATCTCTCGGCCCCCTGGCCGCCGGAGAATACTTCCGTCAATTCAACGGCGGCCAGAGCCGCGATCTTTACAGCGTGGTCAGGGATGTCCTGTGGGCTGAACTCCAGCTCGGAAATTCTCTCATGATTTTGTCCATAAAATCCCTCCAAAAAAATGTGTGAGCGCACTCACCAGGTAGATACTAACATAAAAAGAGGCCGCTATGCAGGGTATTCCCTGTGTAGCGG
>USCS01000240.1 GCA_900552875.1 uncultured Collinsella sp.
GGTGGCGTGGGCCGAGGAGGCGGCTCGTCGCGGCGCCGGCGAGATCCTGCTGACCAGCATGGATCGCGACGGCACCAAGGCCGGCTTTGACCTGGCACTCACCCGCGCCGTGGCCCGCGCGGTGCCGATTCCCGTCATCGCGAGCGGCGGCGTGGGCACGCTCGAGCATTTTGCCGAGGGCGTGATCGAGGGCGAGGCCGATGCCGTGCTGGCGGCGAGCGTCTTTCACTTTGGAACCTTCAGCATTCGCGAAGTCAAAGAGTATATGGCCTCTCAAGGTATTCCTGTGAGGTTGGACTTCTAATGCTGCGGCTTGCCCAGGCACCGCATCTTGCCGCTCAAACCGTCGCTCGCGTACCAAAGTACGCGTCGCTCCTCTTTCGCGGCAACCTGCGGCACCTGGACAACCCTCGCCGACCTGTGGGGTTTCGTTTATGACTTGGGAGAAATGATGACTGAGGTAATAGAAGCGTCTGATCTTACGTACGACGCCCGTGGGCTGATTCCTTGTGTGGTTCAGCAATATGACACCGGCGAGGTGCTTATGGTTGCTTGGATGAACGAGGAGTCGGTGGGGCTGACGCTCAAGACCGGTACCACGTGGTTTTGGAGCCGCAGCCGTCAGGAGCTCTGGAATAAGGGCGCGACGAGCGGCAATATGCAGGAGGTCAAGGAACTCTGGGCCGACTGCGATAGCGATACGCTGCTGGTCAAGGTTGACTCTCCGGGCCCGGCTTGCCACACCGGCAACCGTACCTGCTTCTTTAAGAAACTCGCGTAGGGCGGACGCTCGATTAGACGCTCGGCCACCAGAAAGGATTGAACTATGGGTGTGCGCACCGCAAACATTCAGGATGGAAATATCGGTGAGACGCTGACAGGTCTGGCCGAGGTGATTCACGGTCGTCGTGATGCATCGCCGCAGGAGAGCTATACCGCGCGTCTGCTGACCGACGTCGAGGATGAGCTGCTCAAGAAGCTTGCCGAGGAGTCGAGCGAGGTGATCATGGCCTGCAAGGATAACGATCACGATCACATCCGCTACGAGGCCGGCGACCTGGTCTACCACCTGCTCGTAACCCTTGAGCGCTACGGTATCACCCTCGACGAGCTTGCCGGCGAACTCAACGCCCGCCGCCACTAGTCATTGGGGACGTTCTTAAACGACTAGTTAGGCGAGGGGTGTGGACTCCCATTCTCCGGTGAGGTGGGGGATGTCGAAGGTTCGATAACCGCAGTCGTAGGCGTGGGCCTGGGCCTCGCGGATGCTCCAGCAGATATCGCAGGCGCGGTGCGCGTCCGAGCCAAAGGTGATCGGCACTTCGGCATGGGCAAAGCAGCGCAAAAGACCGGTTGCGGGGTAGTAGTCGTCCAAGCCCTTACGCGGTGCGGCCGTCGAGACCTCAACGCGGCGGCCCGTATCGTGCGCGCACTCGGCCATCTGCTGCCAAAACGGTGCGGGGTCAAAGTCGGGCGCAAAGCCTTCCTTCGAAAAGCGCATGACCAGGTCGGGGTGAGCCATTACATCAAAGTTGAGCGGGCTCTCGCAGGCGCGGCACCAGTCGTCGACGTAGCGCTCCCACACGCCGCGTACCCCCAGGTTTTCCCAAACGTGCAGGTTGGTGTCGTCGTCGATCCAACCGCAAAGGGAATCGGGTGTATCGGGACGAGCGACGTTTTCCGTTCCCGCCGTACCCGCGGCGCCGGCCATGATATCGCCTGGGTTGCCAATCCAATGCACACTGCCCAGGCGCACGACGGCGCCCTGGGACCAGCGCTCAACCAAAGGCTCGCAGCCCTCGTACCAATCGCATTCAAAGCCATAGATAAGCTCGAGCTCCGACGCGATCTGCGCGGCAAGCTTGCGGGCATCCTCAAAAGCCAGACGATGCGCCGGCAGGTCGCCCTCAGTAACCTGCACTTCGCAGTTGGCATCCATGCTGACGGGCAGGGTGAGATGGTCGGTCGAGACCATGACGCGGCAGCTGGCCGCAGCAGCGGCGCGAACGTTGTCCTCAAACGAGGCATGACCGTCCGAGAACGAGGTGTGGGTGTGGCAATCGACCAGCGGGCAAGCAGGCATGGCGGCTCCTTTGCGTCAAGCGAATCCGCTTCATTGTAATGGCGCAGCTCTCAACACGCCGGACACGCCGGGGGTCGAAATCGATTGGAAAGGCTGCGCGACGCGCGGTGCGGCCTCGCTTGCGCTCTCAAAACGTGTACATCAGCCTCCAAAAGCTGCAAAAAATGACATGTTTGGAGGCTGGTGTACATGTTCGGATGGGGCGGTGGAGCGTCGATTTCTTGCGGACAAGGATAATCGCGCTCATCGCGCGCCGCCACACTTGCGCCGCCCGCTATGTGCTAGCGTTTGGGTGAATAAAACGAGCCCGCGCGGAAAGGATCCGGACCGTATGCAATGCGATAGCACATCCCCGCTGTCCCGCGAGACCGATGCACCCGAGACCATCGTCAAGCTGGAATGCGACATCGACGACGCGTCGCCCGAGGTGCTCGCCTACGCTGCCGACCGCCTGCGCGAGGCGGGTGCGCGCGAGGTGCATTGGCTGCC
>USCS01000241.1 GCA_900552875.1 uncultured Collinsella sp.
TCGCCCGTGGCCTCATAGCGAATCAGGTTGGCATCCAAGTCGTACGCCTCGACGACGACATGGTCGGGACGCTCGATCTCGCAGCTAATACCAGGAATGGAAAGGCAGCCCTCGCTAAACGGCACCAGATGGTCGCTCTGCTCAACAATGACGGGATTGATGAGCACGTACGGGTCGTAGTCGTTTTTGTCGCTGTAGTCGCAGTCGATGGTGACGAGCTGAATGAGCTCGCCGATCTGCGGGGCAGCTAGGCCGCAACCGCCGTTCTCGAACATCATCTTCTTCATCTTCTCGGCAAGCGCCTCCATCGCCGGGGTGATCTCCTCGATGACGGCGCACTCCTGGCGCAGACGAGGGTCAGGCGACAGTACGATTCCGTTGGCTTCCATGGCCATCCTTTCGGGTTGTTACATCAAATCATAGGCGTCGACGTCAACGCTCACGCTCACGCCGCACACAGAGCCCACCTCTTTGAGACAGGCGTCGATATCATCAGAGACATGGTACCCCACGGGCGACTTCACAAGCAGATGGAAGCGGTAGCGGTCCTTGGCTCTCTCGATTACACACGAAGCCGGGCCCAGCACCTGCGGCACGGCACTCCCCGCCCGCAAAAAGTCGGGCGCGGCAGCATGCCAACGGCGCTTGAGGAGCTTTGCAATGCGCCCGATGTAGTCCTGCGCTTCGTCTCGGTTCGCCGACCACACCAAGATGTTGACCAGGCGAACAAACGGCGGGTACAGCGCGTCGCGGCGCTGGTCCAGGTCGTAGTCGGTAAAGATCGAACGGTCATGTTCAGCGACGGCGCGAATGACCGGATCCTCGGGCAGGTAGGTCTGGATGATCACCTCGCCGGGGCGATCACCACGACCGGCACGGCCGGCGACTTGCTCCAGCAGATCGTAGGCGCGCTCCCCTGCGCGAAAGTCGGGCAGCTTGAGGGCGAAGTCGGCATTGACCACGCCCACAAGCGTGACCTCGGGAAAGTCGAGGCCTTTTGCGATCATTTGGGTGCCCAGCAACACGGCGCAATCGGCGGCATCGAACTGCTCAAGCAGCTTTTTGTGCGCGTCCTTTCCGCGCGTGGAATCGGCATCCATGCGAATAATGGCGACATCCTCGGGAAGCATCTGGTGCAGTGCGTCCTCGATCTGCTGCGTACCCAGGCCCATTTTTGCCAGGTAGCGACTGCCACATTTGGGGCAACGGCTTGTGGGCGCCGGATAGGGCTGCACGCGCCAAGACGAACCGCATGTGTGACACTGCAGAGTGTGTGTGCGCTCGTGATACGTAAGCGCGGTGGAGCAGTGGTTGCAAGTGGGGACGCAGCCGCACTCGCGGCACATAAGGAACGGCGCAAAGCCACGGCGGTTATGCAGCAGCACGGCCTTCTCGCGGCGCTCGACCACGCGTTCCAAGCCTTCCATCAGCGGTTTTGAGAACATGGAGCGGCTGCCGTGAGAAAACTCACGGCGCAGGTCTGCGATTCGAACCGTAGGCAGCACAGCGTGTCCCGGGCGCTCGGGCATCTCGACGCGCGTCCAGGTGGCACCGTTATACGTGCCACGGCGGCAGCGGTCGAGGGCCTCGGCCGAGGGCGTGGCGGAGCCCAACACGAGTGGGCAACGGTAACGCCGCGCCATCTCGGCCGCCACCTCGCGCGCGTGGTAGCGCGGGCTGGAGCCCTGCTTGTAGCTGGTCTCGTGCTCCTCGTCGATGATGATGAGGCCCAAGTCGCTGAGCGGGCAAAAGAGCGCCGAGCGGGCGCCGACGACCACGCGGGCCGCACCGCTGGCGACCATATCCCACTGGTCCAGGCGCTCGCCGGCCGAGAGGCGCGAATGGAACACGGCGACCGTCTCGCCAAAACGCGAGCGGAAGCGGCCGACGGTCTGGGCCGTCAGCGAGATCTCGGGCACGAGCACGCAGGCCGAACGGCCGGCTGCGAGTACGCGCTCAATGGCGGAGAGGTAGACCTCGGTTTTGCCGGAACCGGTGACGCCATCGACGAGCACCACGTCGCCGTGTGCATCCAGGCGAGCTCGCTCAATCTGCGCGAGCGCCTGCTGCTGGCCGTTGGTGAGTGCCACCGGCGCCTTACCGCTCGCCGAGGACAGCGTGGTCTGCTCGCTGCAGCCACGCCACGCACGGCGCTCTTCCACCACCACGACACCGCGTTTTTCAAGCGCCTTGATGGTCGCCGACATGCTGTTATAGAGCAGGTTGAGGTCGCGCGTCGTGACCGGGCCGCATTGGAGCGCCTCGATGAGCTGACGTTGGCGGACCGCGGTCTTGGGCGGCGTATAGTCAAAGCCCTCGGGCGTGAGCATGACCCAGCGGTTTTGGATAGGCTTGACGGCGGGACGTTCAACCGTCCACACGCCGTCGTCGCATTTGACCACGCGCGGGCTTCCACCCGGGGGCAAGAACAGGCGCAGGCACTCGGAAAGCGTCGCGACATATTCGCGGCTCATCCAACGCGCGATGCGGGCGGCCTCGGCACTAAAGAGCGGCTT
>USCS01000242.1 GCA_900552875.1 uncultured Collinsella sp.
AGCGCCTCAAGAAGGGTATCGAACTGGGCGCTGCCAACGCGATTCTGGTCAAGGTCAACCAGATCGGCACGCTCACCGAGTCGCTCGAGGCCATCGAAACCGCCAAGGAGGCCGGCTACGCTTGCATCGTGAGCCACCGTTCGGGCGAGACCGAGGACTCCACGATTGCCGACCTGGTCGTGGGCGTCAACGCCGGCCAGATTAAGTCGGGCGCCCCGTGCCGCAGCGACCGTATTGCCAAATACAACCAGCTCATCCGCATCGAGGACGAGCTTAAGGGCAGCGCGCGCTACGCCGGCAAGGCCGCGTTCTACAACATTCGCTAAACGGGCGAATTTGGCGAGGGGGAGGCTGACTCGGTTCCGCCCCGTCTTGGCTGGACGCCGCAAAGCGCTGTGGGCGCTGGGCCATATGGCTCAGCGCCTTTTTTATGTCGAGCAAAGGCTGACGAAGGCGGTGCGGGCGCTCGTGCTATAACTAAAGGACTTAGCGCAAACAAACCTCAACCGCACAAGGCGCACATGGATCAGATTTACGACAACAGGTACTATTCCGCCGGTTCGCGCGAGCCGTCGCCTCGCCGTGCGCGCACGGTGCAGCTCGGTGGGTCCGCCTACGCCGGCGTCGATCGCTCCACGCAGCGCCCGACAGGTACCTCGCGCCCCAATGCTCAAGTGAATACTTCGACAGATGGACCGGTGCGCCCGGCACGTTCGTCGCATGCGTCGCGTCCCTCGACTCAGGTACACGACAAATCGAGCAGACCCTCGAGCCGTCTTTCGGGCTCGGACTTTATGCATTACGCCAACGACAACGCGGTGGTCAAGGCGATCTATGACTTTACGCATGGCTCTCTGCGTCCGCTGTTTATCGGTATCGTGGTGGCGCTGGTGCTCGTGAGCCTGTATTTTCCCGTGCGCGATCTGTACGTGGCAAAGCGTTCGAGCGATATCTTGGCCAAGCAGGTCGAGATTCGCCAGCAATACAATGATGAGCTGCAAAAAAGCGTCGACAAGCTGCTCTCGGAGGAGGGTATCAAGGACGCGGCGTCCGAGGACCTGGGCCTGGTGATGCCCGGCGAGAAGAAGATTGACGTGCTAGGCTTGGACGACGATTCGGACTCGTCGTCGAGCAAAAAGTCCTCAAACGCCAAGAAGGCCAGCGAAGTGGCCAAGGAAATCGAAGAAGTCGGCAAGGACGCGCCGTGGTACATCCAGGCGCTCGACATGCTGTTTGGGTTTAACGGCGTCGAGGGTCAGACGGTCGTGTCCAACGGCAAATAGCGCCCGGAGGGGAGCCCGCAATGACAAATTGCAAACGCTATAAGGTAGCCGCGATCGACCTGGGAACGGTGTCGTCGCGACTGGTGCTGGCGCAGGTCGAGGCCGGGGCGATCGTGGAATCGTCCAAGCATACCGAGATTACCGATCTGGGCGAGGGCGTGGACGCGACAGGTCGCTTTTGCGAGGCGGCCGTTGAGCGTGTGCTCGCTGCGTGTCGCATGTTTGTGGATGAGGCCCGTGCCTTTGGGGCCGCGTGCATCTGCACCACGTGCACGAGCGCCGCGCGCGATGCGTCCAATGCCGCGCTGCTGCTGGACGGCCTGCGCGATCTGGGGCTTGAGCCACAGGTGATTCCGGGCGAGGTCGAGGCGCGCCTGACGTTTTTTGGCGTGGCGCACGACTTTGCCGGCGAGCGCATCATTGTTGCCGATTCGGGTGGCGGATCCACGGAGCTCGCGACGGGCGTCTATGCGCCGGAGCGTGGGGTCTTTGCGCTGGAGGGCACGCGTTCGCTGGACATCGGTTGTCGCCGCGTGACGGAGCGGTTCTTCTCGGCGCTGCCGCCTGCGGACGGCGAGCTTGCTGCCGCTGCCGCGTGGGCAGGTGAGCAGTTCGCCGCCTATTATGAAGGCCTGCCCAGCGACTTTGAGCGCGCCGAACGCTTGGTCGCAGTGGGCGGCACGGTGACTACGCTGGTGGCTCTGATCCACGAGCTGGAGCCGTACGATTCGAGCTTTGTGCACCTGCGCGAGCTTTCGCTGGAGCAGGTCTCGGCTGCCATCGGGCGCATGTCCACGCTGGACGTGGAGGGCATCGCCGCGCTGCCGGGCGTGCAGTCCAAGCGCGCGGGCGTTATCTTGGCCGGTGCTGTGGTAATTCGCGAGCTCATGCGCGCTGGCAACTACGACACGCTCACCGTAAGCGAGAACAGCCTACTCGCCGGCATGGCCGCCACCATCAACGAGACTCTCGACGGCGCCGCCCCCACCATCGGCTGGACCCCAGAGCTCAGTACCCTCTAAATAAGTTGCGGTGAAATAGTTCCTAAATGGGCCGGTAAACGGTATAAACAGGATCTATTCCACCGCAACTTCTAAGGGGCCGAAGCAGTCTTTTTAGCTCGTCCTAAATTAGCTGACTTTCTGAAGCGCGGGGCGGTGGGACGTCTGCGTATTTGCTGCGCAAATCCGCACCGGCTTCGGACGCCTGCCGGCGCCC
>USCS01000243.1 GCA_900552875.1 uncultured Collinsella sp.
TTTGCGGTCGAGATTAGCCCTAAGTTTGGCTCTAAGATCTTTCAGCCGCTCATTGAGCTTTTGACCGGCATCCCCTCGGTCGTCTTTGGCCTGATCGGTTTTCACGTGGTCGTCGGTCTTATGAAGAGCGTTTTCCACGTGAGCACGGGCCTGGGCATCTTGCCCGGCGCCATCGTGCTGGCGGTCATGATTCTGCCGACGATGACCACGCTTTCGGTCGATGGCCTGCGCGCCGTGCCCGACGGCTACCGCCAGGGCTCGCTCGCACTGGGCTACACCCGCTGGCAGACCATCTGGCACGTGGTGCTCAAGTCCGCCATGCCGTCGCTCATGACCGCGGTTATCTTGGGCATGACCCGCGCCTTTGGCGAGACGCTCGCCGTGCGCATGGTCATCGGCGGCATCGAGGCCATGCCGACGTCGCTGCTGTCGCCGGCTTCGACCATCACCACCACGCTCACCACGTCCATGGCAGTCTATGCCGAGGGCTCGGCCCAAGACGATGTTCTGTGGGCGCTCGGTCTGCTGCTGATGGGCATGAGCCTCATCTTCATCCTGATTATCCATCTCATTGGCCGCGAGGGGGCGAAGGCTCGTGGCTAGCACGCGCATCCACATCGACGAGGCGAGGCTCGGGCGTGTCCAAAAGCAGGATCGCATCGCCACGGGCGTGCTGACGGCGATCGTCGCCATCGTCATGCTCATCGTCATCTCCATGGTGGCCTATATCCTGTTCGAGGGCATCTCGACGCTGTTCCAGCCGGGCTTTCTCACAGAGCCGTCGCGCGCCAACGGAACGCAGGGCGGCGTGCTCTACCAGCTGTTCGACTCGTTCTACCTGCTGCTGATCACTCTGATCATCTCGGTGCCCATCAGCCTAGGCGGAGCGGTCTTCCTGGTTGAGTACGCGCCGAACGGCCCTATCCGCGACATCGCCTCTACCGCCATCGAGACGCTGTCCTCGCTGCCTTCCATCGTCGTCGGCATGTTTGGCTTCCTGGTGTTCTCGGTGCAGCTGGGCTGGAAGTACTCCATCATCTCCGGCGCCGTCGCGCTCACCATGTTCAATATCCCCATTCTGGTGCGCGTGATTCAGCAGGCGCTCGAGGACGTGCCACAGGCCCAGCGCGATGCATGCCTGGCCATGGGCCTTACCCGCTGGGAGGCCACGCTGCACATCCTGATTCCCGAGGCCATGCCCGCCATCGTGACCGGCATCGTGCTTTCGGCCGGCCGCGTCTTTGGCGAGGCCGCGGCGCTGCTCTTTACCTCGGGCATGAGCTCGCCGGTGCGTCTGAACTTCTTGAGCTTTAACCTGTCGAGCCCCACCTGCGCCTGGAACGTGTTCCGCCCCGGTGAGTCGCTCGCCGTGCACATCTACAAGATCTATGGCGAGGGCAGCCCCGAGGCCCAGCAGATCGTTTGGGGCACCGCGGCGCTGCTGATGATTTGCGTGCTGCTGTTTAACGTAGTCGCCCGTATCGTGGGCAAACAACTGGCAAGGAAGATGACGGCCGAATGAGCGAGATAAATGCAACGCCCGCAACTGAGGCGGCATCGTCCGAGACCCAGGACTTTTTGTCGAGCGTGGGGGAGAGCGAGAAGCGCGTGCGCGCGAGCGGCAAGGCCGTGAGCGACGAGGTCGTGCTCTCCACCAAGGACGTCAACGTGTACTATGGCGACCACCATGCACTGCACAATACGTCGCTCGACTTTCACAAGGGCGAGATCACGGCGCTCATCGGGCCTTCGGGCTGCGGTAAGTCGACCTTCTTGCGTAGCCTCAACCTCATGAATCGCGAGATTCGCGGCTGCCGCGTGGAGGGCGAGATCAACTATCGCGGGCGCAACGTGAACACCAAGACCGAAAACACCTACGAGCTGCGCCGTTCCATTGGCATGGTGTTCCAGCAGCCCAACCCGTTCCGCAAGTCCATTCGCGACAACATCACGTTTGCGCCTAAGCGCCACGGCATCACCGACCGCGACGAGCTCGACCGCATGGTCGAGGAAAGCCTGCGCGGCGCGGCGCTTTGGGACGAGGTCAAAGACAAGCTCGACAAGAGCGCCTACGCGCTTTCGGGCGGCCAGCAGCAGCGTCTGTGCATCGCGCGCACGCTGGCGCTCAACCCCGACGTGATTCTGTTCGACGAGCCCTGCTCGGCGCTCGACCCCATCTCGACGCTGGCGATCGAGGACCTCATGTCATCGATCGTGGCCGACCGCGCCATCGTTATCGTGACGCACAACATGGAGCAGGCGTCGCGCGTGTCCAACCGCACGGCGTTCTTCTACATGGGCGATATGGTCGAGTACGACGAGACTGACGAGATTTTCCAACGGCCCAAGGATAAGCGGCTGAATGATTACCTCACCGGCATGTTCTCCTAGTCCGGGACATGCTTGAGGCCCGCGGCGGCCACGGTTGCCACGGGACTGATTGGAGAGGCGGGTCATCTCTTTTGGG
>USCS01000244.1 GCA_900552875.1 uncultured Collinsella sp.
GGGATTGGTCAAAATAGTTTGACTATTAGCGGCTAAAATCGCCCGGCGCTAACAGTATGATGGGCGGTCGCTGGAATCGCGCCCCACGCCATCTGCCCTCTCGTGCGATAATCCTCTGCAGAAGTCACCGAAAGCAGAGGGAGTTTGTGATGAAGGTTCTTTTGGTCAATGGCAGCCCCAAGGCAAACGGCAACACCGCCCGCGCACTCGCCGAGGTCGCCGAGCAGCTCAATACCGAAGGCATTGATACCGAGGTGTTTCAACTGGGCGCCAAGCCCATTCGCGATTGCATCGGTTGCGGCCAGTGCGGCAAGCTTGGCGGTCGCTGCACCTTTGACGACGACGTGGTGAACGAGCTCATCGCTGCCGCCGAGCAGGCAGACGGCTTTGTTTTTGGCTCGCCCGTCTACTATGCGCACCCCAGCGGCCGCATCCTTTCGGCCCTCGATCGCGCATTCTATGCAGGCGGGCATGCCTTTGAGCACAAACCCGGCGCCGCAGTCGCCGTCGCCCGTCGCGGCGGCACGTCGACCACCTTCGATGTGCTCAACAAGTACTTCACCATTAAGCAAATGCCCGTGGTTGCTTCCACCTACTGGAACAACGTATTTGGCCGCGTGCCCGGCGACGCCGATGGGGATGCCGAGGGCCTTGCCACCATGCGAAACATCGGCAAGAACATGGCCTGGCTCCTGCGCTGCATCGAGGCAGGACAGGCCGCCGGCATCAACGCGCCCGAAGCCGATCGCGCAACGACCAACTTCATCAGGTAGAACGGCGGAGCATGAATATCCAGATTTTTGGCACCAAAAAGTCCTTCGATACCAAGAAGGCCCAGCGCTATTTTAAGGAGCGCCGCATTAAGGCGCAGTTTATCGACCTTAAGGAAAAGGAGATGAGCAAGGGCGAGCTCACGAGCGTGATGCAGGCGGTCGGCGGCATCGACAAACTGCTCAACCCCAAGGCCAAGGACGAGGAGACACTCGCACTCATTCAGCACCTTACCCCCAGTCAGCGCTTCGACAAGCTGCTCGAGAACCAGCAGGTCTTGGCCGAGCCCATCGTGCGCAACGGCAAAAAGGCCACCGTCGGTTATTGCCCCGATGTATGGGGAGCCTGGGAGTAGCCTGTGTTATTTGCCGGCGCGTGGGTATAAGAGCAGGCGTTTGGCATATGATTCAACTGTAAGCCATGTCTAACAAAGGAGGGCACATGCCCAACAAACCCGTGAAAATCATCATGCTTACCGGATACCTCGGTGCCGGCAAGACCACGCTGCTCAACCACATCCTCGCTAACGACGGCGGTATCCGCGCCGCCGTGATCGTCAACGATATTGGCGAGATCAATGTGGACGCCAGCCTCATCGCCGACGGCGGCCTTTCCGAGACCGACGACCTCATCCCGCTCACCAACGGCTGCATCTGCTGCACGCTTTCGGATGACCTGGCCAACCAGCTGCAGGGCATCGCCGATTCGGGCAACTTCGATTACATCATCATCGAGGCCTCGGGCATTTGCGAACCCATCCCCATCGCCTACACCATCTCGAGCTTCTGCGACGAGGCCAAGGTGGGCGGCGAGCCCAAGCTCGCGCTCGATAACATCGTGGCCGTGGTCGACTGCGCCCGCATGTACGACGAGTTCAACGGCGGTCGCGACCTGCTGGCCGAGGATATCGACGAGGACGACATCGAGAGCCTGCTCATCCAGCAGATCGAGTTCTGCTCCACGCTGATCCTCAACAAGACCGATACCGTGAGCCCTGAGCAAATCGCCGAGCTTAAGGCCATCGTGCGCAGCCTGCAGAAAGACGCCGCGATCGTCGAGGCCCAAAACGGCGAGGTCCCCATGGAAGAGCTGCTCGACACCGGCCGCTTCGACTTTATGCGCGCCTACAACTCCGCCGCCTGGATCGAGGCCATGGAGCATCCCGAGGAGCACGACGACCCCGAGGTGCTCGAGTACGACATCGAGACCTTTGTGTACTCGCGCCGCAAGCCGTTTGACCTGCAGAAGTTCACCGATTTTGTTGAGCAGGAGTGGCCCGACGAGGTCATTCGCGTCAAGGGCCCGCTGTGGCAGACCGGCGATCCGGACATGTGCTACATGTTTGAGCAGGCCGGCCACCAGATGCGCCTGATGGAGAACGGCCTGTTTGTCGACTCGGCGCCCGAGGGCGAGAAGCAGAAGATCATCAACGAGAACCCCGAGATCATACAGATTTGGGACGACGAGACGGGCGACCGTATGACGAGCCTGTGCATCATCGGCCGTCACATGGACAAGGATGCGCTCATCGCCTCCCTCGATGCCTGCCTGACCGACTGGCACCGCGCCTAGGTTTATCCAAGCGGGTATTTGTCCGCCTACGTAACCGCCAAACCACCACGAAGGTGCCTGTCCCCTTCGTGGTGGTTTTTCGTTCTGAGCCAAGGAGATTCATGTTCAATATCGTGC
>USCS01000245.1 GCA_900552875.1 uncultured Collinsella sp.
GCCGCGCCGGCCTCAGGGTCATCCTTGTTCCCGCCATCATCGCCTCGGTGGTTTGCGGCGTTACCGAGCCACTCGAGTTTCTCTTTATGTTCACCCACCCCGGGCTCTTTTTTCTCTACGCCGTCTTATCGTCTTGCCTTGCCACAACCATGAATCTCTTTGGCATCGTCGGCATCTTCTCGGGCGGCCTCATGGAGATGGCAGCCTTCAACTTTATTCCGCTCATGCGCACGCATGCCGGTGCCTATCTTTTGGCGCTCGGTATCGGCCTTGCCTTTAGCCTCATCTTTTTTGTTAGTTTTCGAGCACTCATCTTGGTCTATGACCTTAAGACTCCGGGCCGCGAGGATCATGTCGTCAATCGCGCGGCAATCGATTGTTTAACGGGAAGCGACTTTGCCAAAGAGCAATCTCCCGATGACGAGGTCAATAGTCGATCCGATCAAGATCACGTCCTCGCTGAGCGGGTAATTCAGCTTTTAGGTGGCGTTGGCAATATTGCGGGCGCAACCAACTGCGCCACGCGCCTGCGCGTCGAGGTCGCAGACCCTTCCATCGTTGCAGACAACGCGTCGTTTGTCGCGGCGGGCGCCAAGGGCCTCATCATTACGGGCAAGACCGCCCAGGTGGTCATCGGCATCTCCGTTCCCCGCGTTAAAGAGCATTTTGACCAGATCATGGGCCTCGAGCCGGGATTTGCGCCCACCGCCTCGGCCTCCCCTGCCGCCAGCCCAACCCACAAGCACGGCGATATCTGCTTCTTCGACATTGACGGCACGCTCGCGTGGCAAGACCCTCGAGTGGCGCAAGAGCTTCCCGAGAGCGAGCGAGACCTGTCCCCCTATCCCAACGAGGCGGTCTCGCAGGCCATCCGCGATTTCGTTGCAAATGGCAACATGGCCTTTATCTGCACAGGGCGCACCCTCAGCTGCATCCACCCCAAACTTCTTGAGCTGCCCTGGACCGGCATCGTCTGTCTTGCGGGCGGTTACGCCGAGATCAACGGACACGCAATTCGCGATCTGTCGATGACGCCCGGCATGCTGCAGCGCCTTGCCCCCTATCTTGAGCAGTCGGGCGAGGTCATCCTCTTTGAGGGCCTCAACGGCGTCGTGCGCATGAGTGCCGATGCCCCCGATGCCCCCGGATACGCGCGCACCCTGGGCGACGCAGTCACGCAGCTGCAACATTACAGTGCCTACAAGATCTTGATGTCTACATCGCTCGCCAGCCGCATCGCTCAAGATAAGGCACTTGAGCCGCTGCTGTGCTTTAACGAGCTCGAACTCGAGGTAACCGAAATCTCGCCCCGCGAATGCACGAAGCGCGGGGGCATCCAGTCTGTACTCGACGCCCTCGATCCCCACCACGGAACCGTATACGGCATCGGCGACGCCAGCAATGACGTCTCGCTGATGAACGCCGTCGATGTCGGTATCGCCATGGGCAATGCGCCGGACTATCTCAAAAAGCGCGCCGACTACATCACCGACTCGGTCGACAAAGATGGCGTCGTCAAGGCGCTCGAGCACTTTAGGCTTATATAAGCAGCCGGCACGCGCACGCGTCCCGTTTCCCCAAATCGCCAAAACAGACGCGCCGGCAACTCCAATGTGGCAATATGGTATCTGCACACCGCAACGATGCAACCTAAGAAAGAATGCGAGAACCCGTGTCCAGTCCGTTTACCAGCTTTTTAGCCCAGCACTTTGACCAGATCAACGACTATCTGGCCACGTTCTTTGACGGACAGGCGACCTCTGCCGATATCGAGCGCTACCTGTATACCCCGCTCTCGACATTTACGGCCAATGCCGGCAAGCGCCACCGCCCGCTCATCTGCATGCTCGCCGCCACCGCGGTAGGTGGCAGCTTTGAGAGCGCCCGCAGCGCGGCGGCAGCTATCGAGCACTTTCAGTCGGGAGCGCTTATCCATGACGACATCGCCGACAACGGACAGCTTCGTCGAGGCAAGCCCTGCATGCACCTTACCGAGGGCACGGGCCTTGCCATCAATTGTGGCGACCTGGCGCTCACCATGGTCACCAAGACGGTTCTCGACGACCCCACGCTGGAGTCCGACGTGAAGCTGCGTGTGCTCCACGAGCTTACCGAGATGATCGTCCGCACCATCGAGGGTCAAGCGCTCGACCTGGGTTGGGTCCGTGACGGGCGCTTTGATATCTCGGTTGATGACTACCTGGACATGGCGACGCACAAGACCGCGTTTTACAGCGGAGCCACGCCGCTTGCCGCCGGAGCCATTATCGGCGGCGGCAGCGATGAGCAAATCGAAGCGCTGCGCGCCTTTGGCCTACACACAGGCCTTGCCTTTCAGATTCAGGACGACCTGCTCAACCTTGTCGGCACTAAGGAAGCCGCCAACAAGGACTTCCGCACCGACATCACCGAGGGCAAGCGCACGCTTGTCGCCGTACACGCCCTCTCTGATG
>USCS01000246.1 GCA_900552875.1 uncultured Collinsella sp.
GGTGGTGGTAGGACAGATTATGACTGCCGTACTTTCCGGCAAATACGACACCGACAAGCTGGCCGTCATCATCTCCCAGACCGGCGGCGGCTGCCGTGCCACCAACTACATCGCACTCATCCGCAAGGCCCTGCGCGAGAGCGGCCACCCCGAGATCCCGGTAATCTCGCTTTCGGCTGTGGCGCTCGGCGAGGACAACCCCGGCTTCAAGATTACTCCGGCGCTGCTTAAGCAGGCAGTCTACGCGGTGCTCTTTGGCGATGTGATGATGCAGATGCTCTACCGCTGCCGTCCGTACGAGGCCACGCCCGGCGCCGCCAACGCGCTCTATGAGCAGTACATGGCGCGCGCCCGCAAGCTGGCGCCCAAGTTCAACCGCCACAACTACACCAAGCTGTGCCGCGAAGCCATCCGTGCGTTCGATACCATGCCGCTTGTGGGCGAGGGCACCAAGCCGCGCGTGGGCGTGGTCGGCGAGATCCTGGTCAAGTTCCACCCCACGGCCAACAACCACGTGGTCGATGTCATCGAGCGCGAGGGCTGCGAGGCCGTAGTACCGGGTCTGCTCGACTTCTTCCTGTACTCCATGAGCAACGCCGAGCTGCAGAAGGACGAGCTGGGAAGCTCTGCTACCACGCGCGCTGGTATGCAGGCGCTCATCAAGCTCGTGGACTGGATGCGTACACCGGTGGAAGAGATGCTCGAGAAGTCCCGCCGCTTTGAGGCGCCCGAGCGCATCGGCACCATGGCGGACAAGGCCCGCACGGTTCTTTCGGTGTGCAACAACATGGGCGAGGGCTGGCTGCTCACGGCCGAGATGCTCGACCTGATTGACCATGGCGCGCCCAATATTATCTGCACGCAGCCCTTTGCGTGCCTGCCCAATCACGTGGTGGGCAAGGCCGTGATCAAGGAGCTGCGCCGTCAGCACCCCGAGAGCAACATCGTCGCGGTGGACTACGACCCCGGTGCGTCTGAGGTCAACCAGCTCAACCGCATTAAGCTCATGATCAGCGTGGCCAAGGAGAACATGCGCGCCGGCAAGGGCTTTAAGCTTGAGAAGGTGGCGCCGCTCGCGATGGACGAGGTCACCGGACAGATGCGTGCCCATGACGGCTGCGTGAGCTGCGGACCGGCCAGCGAGGAGACCGTGGCGTCGGTCGCTGAGCGTCTGGGACGCGGCATTAAGAAGTAGCTGGCCTGCTTTGGGCTGGATATGAGACAAACGGGTGGTAGCCGTACCGGCTATCACCCGTTTTTGTTGGACATATGTTGCGTAAACGCCCTAGCTATCACCCCTTGCGAACTCAAATTTCGGAAGTATGCGGCAAAATCTGAATAGGTCGAGCACACTTGGTATGCCCAAGCTCTGTACCTGCGGTTTTATTAGAAAAAATCGAGGCGTGCTCAAGAGTTCCGGAATTTGCCGCATACTTCCGAGAACGACGTCTCAATGGCACAAAAAATCGCCCTCGGAGCCCTGAAATAATGAACATGTGTAGCCGTTCACGGCAAAAAACCGTCCGTTTATAGAACCCACCCCCAGCGCGCATCATCCTTACGGTTGAATAAATACACATCTATGGAATTACGTAAGAGAGGACCGTTCCATGAGCTACAAGACCGTTTGTGTTGCCGGCGGCGGCGTGTTGGGAAGCCAGATTGCCTTTCAGGCTGCCTACTGCGGCTTTGATGTAACGATTTGGCTGCGCAGCGAGGGCAGCATCGGCCGCACTCAGCCCAAGATCGATCATGTGCGCGAGGAGTACATCGTGGCAATCGAGGGCATGGCGGATGGCACAGGCGAGTGGTGCGCCGGTATCGCCGATAGCGGCAGGCCCTTCGACAAAAAGGCGTCGCTCGCCGCCGTCGAGCGTGCCTACTCTACACTCAAGCTGGAGCTCGATCTTGCCAAGGCAGTGGCCGACGCCGACCTGGTCATCGAGTCTATGGCCGAGGACACCCAGGCAAAGATCGACTTCTACAAAAAGCTCGCCCCGGTTCTCCCGCAAAAGACCGTCGTCGTGACGAACTCCTCTACGCTGCTGCCGAGCACCTTTGCCAAGTACACCGGTCGCCCCGAGAAGTACCTGTCGCTGCACTTTGCCAACTCCATCTGGAAGAACAACATGACCGAGGTCATGGCGCAGGACCAAACCGACAAGCGCTACTTCGACGAGCTCGTCGACTTCGCCAACGACATTCGCATGCTTGCCCTGCCCGTCAACAAGGAAAAGAACGGCTACCTGCTTAATTCCATGCTGGTGCCATGGCTGCTTTCGGGCCTCGACCTGTATGTCTCGGGCGTGAGCGATCCCAAGAGCATCGACCTCGCATGGACGCGTGGCACCGGCGCCCCCAAGGGTCCGTTCCGCGTATTCGACACGGTTGGTATCCAGACGGCTTACAACATCGTTATGCAGTACCAGAAGGTGCCGGGCCTGGTGAA
>USCS01000247.1 GCA_900552875.1 uncultured Collinsella sp.
CGAAGGTGTAATCGAAGACGCCCTTCACGCCCGTGAGCCAACGGAGATTGGCCTCGTCGCGCACGACGATGGCGTCGTAGCCGCGCTCAGCCATCAGGGCACGGACGCGCTCGATACGACCGGCAGGACCGGCAGCAAACTCAGACATGCAGATTCCTTTCTTGTTGTCCTCATAAAAGCGGGACGGGTCCCGATCGAAAGACGGATTCGCACGCGATCCGCAACCGATTGAAAACCCGCACCTCAACATGATACGAAAGACGATGGATGTCAATAAAACTTAGAGAAGTTCTTTGCGAGAAGCCAAGTAGGCGTGAGCATGGCGCTCAAGAACCTCGTCCTCAACGCTCGTTAGACGAATGGCGCCAAGTGCCGCGGGCAGCGGCAACATGCTGCGGTTCGAGCGGGCGAACTGCTGCTTGCGGAACTCCTCGATATATGCGGCAGGCTCCAGATCGAAGGCAAGCTCCTCGATACCAAAGTCCTCCAGGCAGTCATCAACCTCAAACACGTAGTCGATATCGAAGTCGCAGGCATCATGTGCTAGGCGCGCCTCAAAGCGCATACCTTCGGACAACAGCTGGTAGGCAGGGACCTGCGAAGCGGCATCGCCCAAGCAGGCGCGCAGGGTACGCTCCCCCGTCTTGCCAAAATCGAGCGCATGGCGGGCGCTCGGGTTCGTGGCCATCAGTACGTCCTTGCGGGCAGTCTGAGACCACTGAACGGCATTGACAAGCGCGACTTCCTCGCCAGCGAGAATCTCGGGGACGGTCTCGGTAAACTGATTCCAACGGGACTTGCTGCTCGAAAGCATGGTGCCAACAAGTACCGCATAACCGAGCTTGAGGTCCTCGGGGTCCGCTTCGCGGACAAGTTCGAGGTCACACACGACCAAGCCCGGCTCGGGACGGAACGCGATAGCGGGAAGCGCATTCGCCGACGAGGCGACGAGTGGCTTCATAGTCGTCGCGACCGTGAGCATGGCGTCGAACGTCGTCGGCAGCAAGGCGCACTCGGTGCGACCGCACCACTGATTGGCACACCAGCAAACGACCGAGCAGGTCGCCGTGTCGCCGACAGCGACAACGAGATCGTCGCAGGTAATGCCGTTAGCCGACAGGGCGCCAAAAACGGTATCGGCATCGGCCAGCGTAGCACCGGCAGGCGAAACCTCGAGGACAAGCGGCGACACGGCAAAACCGGCGTCGACCAGCGCATGCTCGACAACCTCGCCAAAACGCTCGGATGTGGCGCTGTTCCAAACCACCATCGCCCGTTTGGGTTTGCCCACAGCCGAGGCAAACATGCGCGACAGCTCCTCGAACGCGCCCAATCCGACGCGGACATCGACACTGCGGTTTTGGAAATTGATAAGTTGACGGCGAATCATAGCAGTCCACGCTCCAAAAGCATCTCGGCACAAAGGTAGGAAACGTCCTCGAAGGACTTGTTGCGAATATCAAGGGTAAGATCGGCAGCTTGACGATACAACGGACGGCGATGCTCAAAGAGCAGCGCCGCGTGCTCGGGCGAGCGGAAATCGGGACGCGTGTCGGAGCGGCGGATCTGGCGCATCGAATCCTCAAAATCGCCCTCGAGGTACACACAGGTACCCATCTGGTGCATGAGCTCGATATTGACCGGCGTCTCGACAATGCCGCCACCGCACGAAACCAGCAAGCTGCGCTCGCTTTGGAGCGAACGGAGCGCCGAGGTTTCGAGCTCGCGAAAGCGCTCCTCGCCCTCGGTTTCAAAAATCTCGGTTACCGATTTGCCGCAACGGCGCACGACAAGGCGGTCGGTATCAATAAACCGACGCTTGAACATCGTGCCCACGTTGCGTGCGAGCGTCGATTTGCCCGCACCCAAAAACCCGATAAAGAAGATATGGTCGCAGCCGTGCTTGGTGTGCTGGGACATGACGAAACCTATTCCTCGCAGGGAAGGTCGCGCAGGGCCCGGCGCTCAAAGATACGGAAGATCTGCGTATACCACAGGTCCTGAGTTGCCTGCGGCTTTACCAAGATTGTGTCGACGCCGGCAAAGTTACCGCTCCACACGTCCGTGTACAGCTGGTCACCGATCAGCACAGCCTCATCGGCCGTGGCGCCCAAGCGCTTAAGTCCGGCCTTGAGGGCAAACGGTGCAGGCTTCATGGCATGGCTGATGGCCTCGAGGCCCAGCTCACGCGCGGAGCTCATGACCTGGTCGCGATGCCAGTTGTTCGACACCATGCACAGCTTAAAGCCCTTGGCACGAGCGGCGTCGAGCCAGGCCGAGACGGCAGCGGGAACCTGCTCAGTATCACGCGGCACCAGGGTGTTATCGCGGTCGAGCAAAATGGCGCGCTTTCCGTCGGCCCACAGGGTATCGAGGTCGATGCGGTCGACCGAGGCAACATATCGTTTGGGGCTGAAAATCCTCATGTTTAATTCCAAGACTGTT
>USCS01000248.1 GCA_900552875.1 uncultured Collinsella sp.
GCAGGCAGCGCGCCTTGTTCTGTTTGTAAGGGAAACTGCGTCCCGGCATTTCAGCCCAAAACGGGACGCAGTTTCCCTCAGGGCCTTCTTTCGGAAACTATGTCCCATTCTGGGCGCGGATTCTGGGACGCGCTTTCCGCAACGAGCCTCTCGCGGAAACTTGTATCCCACTCTGGGCGACCATTCCGGGACACAGTTTCCCAACGGTCCCCGTTTCGGAAACCACATCCCGTTCCGAGCCTTCAAAGCGGGACGCGGCTTCCCCGAGAGAGTATCGACTACTTACCGTCGTCGTCCTCGGCTTCTTCTCTTGCATAGAGCTCCAGCATGCGGCGGCGGTATTCGCGTACGGCGAGCTTGGCGCGCTCCAGGCGGCGACGCTCGCGCTGGGTCAGCTCGGACGGGTCGACCTCGTCTCCATAGGTCTTATCGGCAAGCAGGTGCGCCGCGTCCACGATGCGGGCATCGATGTGGCCGCTCGCCGCCTCGGCAGAAAGACGCTCGGCAATCGTATCGAGCGTAGGCAGGCCCTCGAATACGCGACCATGGCCATGCGAAGTCAGCAGCTCATGCTCGCGCGCGAGCAAGCTCGCTAGGTCGTGGTGAGCGCGCAGGATGTCGAGCGCATCGGATGGATGCTCGGCAACCTCTGCCACGGCGGCGACCGGTGCGGCGTCGACCACGCGGTAGAAGAGCTGCGCGAGCAATGGCATCAAGAACACCGTGATGGCGCCGGCGGCAACCATAACCGACGCGATGTCTTGCGACAGCGCACCCGCGTTGACGGCAACACTCGTTACGGCAACGATGATCGGCAGCGCCGTGGTGCAGTAGAGCGCCACGGTGATGCGGCCATACGCCGAGACATCGCGCGTCGCGGGACAAATGCTCATAGAGATAAGAATGGGCACGGCACGAATAATCAACAACGCCACGATAAAGCCCGCGAGCAAGCCCGGGCGCGACGCCACGGCCGTCAGGTCGATCTTTGCGCCCGATACGGTAAAGAACACCGGAATCAAAAAGCCGTAGGCCAGGCCGTCGAGCTTGGTCTCGAGCGTATGGTTGCCCTCGGGGATGATATAGCGCAGGACAAAGCCGGCGGCAAAAGAACCCAACACGATGTCGAGATCAAAGACGGCCGAGAACGCCACGAGCGTGACCAGGATGAGCACCGTCAGGCGCACGAAGGTCTGCGACGTGGTATCGGCACGTTCCTCGACAAACGCAAAGAAGCGGCTGCCGACGCGCTTGGAGCGGCTTGGAACCACGGCCAGCAACACGCAAACCACCGCAAACAAGCCAAGGATTACGAGCGTTTGGATGCCAGTGCGGGCAGACAGCAACACCGACATAGCAAGCACGGGTCCAAGTTCGCCCCAGGTGCCATACGCGAGAATCGAGTCGCCCACACGCGTGCCAGTGAGCGAGCGCTCACGCATGATGGGCACGAGTGTGCCGAGCGCCGTCGAAGTAAGGGCAAGCGTCACGGCGATACCGTCGAAATGACTGACCGAGAACCACGGGGTAAAGCGCACGGCAAGCCAGGCGATACCAAACGTGACGACCCACGTCGCCAAGCCGTAGCGCCCCTCGACGCCCGTGATGCTCTTGGGATCGATCTCAAAGCCGGCAAGCAAGAACAAAAAGGCCAGACCGAGCTCGGACACAAGCGAGACCTCGGTATCTACATGGATGACGCCGAGCATATGAGGTCCCAGCACTGCGCCGAGCACGAGCAAAAAGACCGTCTCGGGAACGGGTTTTCCAGGAATCGCCGAGGCGATGAAGGGGCTTGCAAAGGCCACGAGCGCGATGATGGCGAGCGAAACGAATGCCATGTGATGCCTTTCTCTTGTTTGCGCTTCACTGTAGCACCCTCGCCGTCCTCAACGCGCCGCGAGCTGTCGTATCATAGTGAGGTTTACAAACATGTGGCTCAAGGCGACTGCGAGGCCCGCCCCGCAAACCGACCGCTGCCGCATACCGTACCGTACGCCCAACCGATCAGGAAGGCAGGAACCAATGGTCTCTCGTATCTACGTGGAGAAGAAACCCGGGTTCGACGTCGAGGCTCAGCAGCTCAAGGGCGAGCTGACCGAGATTCTCGGCATCAAGGGCATCGAGGCCCTGAGGATCATCAACCGCTACGACGTCGAGGGCATCGACGAGGAGCTTTTCCGCTCCTGCGTGCCGACCGTCTTTAGCGAGCCCCAGGTCGATGTGACCTACGACGAGCTCCCCGCAAGCGATGGCGCCGTCTTTGCCGTCGAATTCCTGCCTGGCCAGTTTGACCAGCGCGCCGACTCCGCCAGCGAGTGCGTGCAGCTCATCAGCCAGGGCGAGCGCCCCGCCGTGCGCTCCGCCAAGGTCTATATGATCTCGGGCGCTCTGGACGAAGCCGCCGTCGAGGCCATCAAGCACTACGTGGTGAACCCC
>USCS01000249.1 GCA_900552875.1 uncultured Collinsella sp.
CGCCGTCGAGCCACACCGTGCACAGACCGCAGTTGGTGGTCTCGCAGGCGCAGCGCACCGACGCGCAGCCCTGCTCGCGCAGCAGCGCAAAGAGCATGGTATCGGGGGCAATCTGAACCTTAACCTTGCGGCCGTTGAGCGTAAAGGAAAGATCGATGAGTTTGGCAGCCATTAGCGCACCTCGCTAGAATCGACGCCGGGCACGCGGCGGCAGGAATACTCGTCCGTGGCGAACTTAGGGATCTGCACGGTCTCGAGCTCGCGGGCAAGCGCGGCCGAAAGCTCGATGCCGGCGGCGCGACGCACAGCCTGGACGGCAAGCGGGGCCGAGATGCGGCGGCGGTAGTCGGCCGAGCCCCACAGGTTGGTGCCGTAGCTCAGCGCGCGCACAGATGCGGCCAGGTCGCGAAGCTCGTCCTCGGAAGGCTGCTCGGCAGTAAGGCCGCATGCCTCGCCCTGCAGCAGGGTCGCACGCAGCGGGCGGGCACCCACAGTGACATGCCAGCTGTTGTTCCACCAGGCGGCGGTGACGTTTAAGGAGGGGAAGTCGGTCGCGGCCTTGCGTACGGCCTCATAGCTTGCGCGGTAATCGTGCTTAACGACCACCACGTGCTCGATCACGTCGCGCACGTAGCCCATGTCAACGAACTCCGCGAGTGGCACACGGCCGGCGCCCGTCAGCTCAACATAGGAATCAAGCGCGAGGAAGGCGGAGAGAACGTCCGAGAAGCCAAAGCGGCCGTAGATGCTGCCGCCCACCGTGGCGGTATTGCGCAGCTGCACGCCTACAATATCGTGGACGGCGAACTCAAAGACATTGTTGACAAGCGCGTTGAGCCCGGCATGACGCTCGAGCTGGCGCAGGGTGCACATGGCACCGATGCGAAACTCGGTCTCGGTCTCCTCGATCTGATCGAGTCCGCAGGCCGAAAGGTCAATCGCCGTCGCCACGCGACGCGAACCCAGGCGCATCCAGATGCCGCCGCCCACAATCTTGTTGTTGCGGTTCTTCTGTAAGAGCTCATAGGCTTCGGCCGCGTTTCCAACACGGACGTAGGTACCGAACTTGAGCACGTTCTCCCCCATCTCTTCACTTGTCCAGTACTTTTAAGTGTACCAAACGAGGGGCCGCACACCGTTTTAGGACAAAATCCACCCACCCATCCATAACTTGCGGTGAAATACGGACTGATTAGCCGTTCTGGGACGCTAAACAGTCCGTATTTCACCGCAAGTTATGAGGAGTCCTCCGGGATAGAAAAGGCTCCCAGCCAGATAGCTGGGAGCCTCATCACATGCTATGTCGAGCGAAGAATTAGCAGACGCCCTGGGCGAGCATGGCGTCGGCAACCTTCAGGAAGCCGGCGATGTTGGCGCCCATGACAAAGTTGCCCTCCTCGCCGTACTCCTTGGCGGTGTCGTCCACGTTGTGGAACATGCCGCGCATGAGCTGCTCGAGCTTGCCGTCGACCTCCTCGAAGGTCCAGGACAGGTGCTCGGCGTTCTGGCTCATCTCCAGGCCGGACACGAGCACGCCGCCGGCGTTGGCAGCCTTACCGGGCATAAAGGCGACGCCGTTCTCCTGGAAGTAAGTCGTGGCCTCGATGGTCGTGGGCATGTTCGCGCCCTCGCCGACCACCTTGCAGCCGTTGGCGACGAGCGCCTGGGCGTCCTCGAGCAGCAGCGTGTTCTCGCGAGCGCAGGGCAGCGCGATGTCGCAGGGCAGCTGCCAAACGCCACGGCCGTCGCCCTCGTGCCACACGGCGTTGGGCTTCTCGTCAACGTACATGGCGAGCGTGACGCCCTTGTCGTGGCCGGAGCGCTTCTTGTTGTAGATGTGCTCGAGCACGGTGTAGTCGATGCCGTCGGGATCCTCGACCCAGCCATGGGTGTCGGAGCAGGCCAGGACCTTACCGCCGAGCTGGGCGACCTTCTGGACCGCGTAGATGGCGACGTTACCGGAGCCGTGAACGACGACGTTCTTGCCCTCGAAGGAGTCGCCGCGGCTCTTGAGGTACTCATCCACAAAGTAGGCCAGACCGTAGCCGGTGGCCTCGGTGCGGGCGAGCGAGCCGCCAAAGGAGAGGCCCTTGCCAGTAAGGACGCCGGTCCACTCGTTGGTCAGACGCTTGTACTGACCGAACAGGTAGGCAACCTCGCGGCCGCCAACGCCCAGGTCGCCGGCGGGAACGTCGGTGTTGGGGCCAATGTGGCGATAGAGCTCGGTCATGAAGGACTGGCAGAAGTGCATGATCTCGTTGTTGGACTTGCCCTTGGGGTCAAAGTCGGAGCCGCCCTTGCCGCCGCCCATGGGCAGGGTGGTCAGAGCGTTCTTGAAGATCTGCTCAAAGCCCAGGAACTTGATGATGGACAGGTTGACGTTCTCGCGGAACCGCAGGCCGCCCTTGTAGGGGCCGATGGCGGAGTT
>USCS01000250.1 GCA_900552875.1 uncultured Collinsella sp.
GCACATGAGCCCGCCCGCCCGGGGCGAAAAATACGACAGCATGGGGTCTCCGCACAGCACGCAGGCCGAAAAATCGGGTCGATAGCCAACGTGCGACAGCAGCTTAAAGACATATGCCGCCACAAGTAGATCCATATGCGCCGTGTCGAGCCCGCTGCCCACCAGGGCAAGCGCTCGCTGCGTTATGGCAAAGGTAAACGGGTCCTCGGCGTCCTCGAACGAGCACACACGAGCGACCTCGGCGATTGCGCTTGCGGCGCAGGTCGTCTCGTAATCGGGCGTAGCGCCGAGCGGCGCCTCCATAAGCTCGGCCTGGGAAACCACATCGAGCGACCGTCCATGCGCGAGCAGCATATCGACAGTACAGAACAGCTCGCAGCGGGCCGCAAGGCGACCGCCAGGCTTACGTGCTCCCTTGGCCACGGCACGCACCTGCCGCCCCCGTTCGTCGAGCATCGTCAAAATCAGGTCGGTTTCCTTGAGCTTGGTCTTGTCGAGGACGAGCACCTTTGTGCGATATGTGCGAGAGCCTGCCATGAACGCCGCGCGTCCTTAGTCCTCGGCGTTATAGCCAAAGCGGCGAATCTGGGCCTCGTCGTCGCGCCAGCCGGACTTGACCTTCACGTCCAGCTCCAAAAAGACCTGCGTGCCAAAGATGCGCTCAAGATCGCGACGGGCGTCGATACCGATATGCTTGATCATCTCGCCGCCTTTGCCGATGATGATGCCCTTTTGGCCCTCGCGCTCGACGTAAATGGTAGCGTGCACGCGCAGCACCTTCTTGGTCTGCTCGAGCGCATCGCAGATCACGCCAACGGAGTGCGGGATCTCATCACGGGTGCGGCGCAAGACCTTCTCGCGCACAAACTCGGCAACGAGCGTCTCATCGGAAGCGTCGGTACCCATATCCTCGGGGAACCAACGCGGACCCTCGGGCAAAAAGTGCGCAACGGTCTCGATAAAGGCATCGACGTTGAAGTTCTTGACCGACGACGTCACGATCTCGTCGTCATATTCCATGAGCTCGTGGGCGGCCTTGAGCTGTTCCATAACCTGGGCGGGATCGGCCTCATCGGCCTTGGTGAGCACCAGGACCTTCTTGGAACGGGAGCATCTGACGCGCTCGGCAACCCAGGCGTCTCCCCTGCCGATCGGCTTGGTGGCATCAATCAAAAACGCGACGACATCGACATCGTTCAGCTCGAACAGCGCGCTCTTGTTGAGCTCGGACCCCAGGCCGTCCTTGGGTTTGTGGATACCCGGAGTATCGACAAAGACCAGCTGGTAGCCGGGACGGTTGACGACGGCGCGCATGCGGCGGCGAGTCGTCTGGGGCACCGGCGAGGTGATGGCGACCTTTTTGCCATAGCAGGCATTAAGCAGCGTGGACTTGCCGGCGTTGGGACGACCGACCAGGGCCACAAAACCGCTGCGGAAACCGGGCTCCACGTCACCAAAGCCCGCGAGGCTGTCGCCCTCGTCGCACAGGGCGTCGAGCTCCTCGTCGCTCATGCCCTCAAACGGGTCGAACTCCTCGACATCCTCGAGCTCCTCGGTATCCACCGCATCCAGGACCTCGTCATCCAAAACTTCATCGGTAGGCTGCATATTGTCGGACATGGGAATCCCTTTCTAAATAAAGCCGAGCGCGCGGGCAAATACCAGCACGCCCACAATCGCGGCGGTGATGGAAAGAACGTATACAGAGGCGGCGGCGATGTCCTTCGCACGCTTGGCCAGCGGATGGAGCTCCTGGGTCGCTAGGTCGACGATAGCCTCCATAGCGGTGTTGCACAGCTCGCCGTGAATCACCAGGCCACAACAGATGAAAATCGTGGCCCACTCGGCAATGTCGAGCCCCACGATACAGCCGGCGATGACGGTACACACGCCCGCCACGAGCATGACCTTAATGTTGCGCTCGGTCTTGACGGCGGTGACGAAGCCCTCCATGGCGTAGGAAAACGACTTTAAGAAGGACGGATGGTCCTTGTTCGATCCGGGAATCATAGACGGCTCCTAGTCGTGGGCGTGGTTGGTGATGGGGCCGACGTGGACTAGCTTAGGGTCCTCGCCGCGCTCGAGCGCCAGATCGCGCAGGATGGCGTCCTCGCGGGCCTCCATGACCTCGGCCTCGTCGTCCTCGATGTGGTCATAGCCCAGCAGGTGCAGCATTCCGTGTACGAGCATCAGACGGCACTCGTCAGCGGGGCTATTGCCAAAACCGGGGGCCTGACGGGCAATAACCTGCGGGGCCAAGATAATATCGCCGAGCTCGAGCGTCTCATCGGCGGGAATGTCATCGTCGAAGGCCGAATCGCACTCAAACGAAAGCACATCGGTGGTGCGGTCGATACCGCGCCACTCGTGGTTGAGCTCGTGCATCTCGTCCTCGTCG
>USCS01000251.1 GCA_900552875.1 uncultured Collinsella sp.
GCTGTGCCCCACCACTACACCGGCACGTTCTTCGGGTCCGTCATGGTTGACGGCCACGACACCTGCGAGGTCTCGCTGACCGACGTGTCGCAAATCGTCGGCAGTGTGCTGCAGGATATCGACACGCAGATGGTCGCCTCGGTCGTCGAGGACGAGATGCTCTTTGGCCTCGAGAACTTTGCCGTTCCCCACGACCAGATCGAGCAGCGCGTGAGCGAGACGCTCGAGACCGTCGGCATCAGCGACCTGCGCGACCGCGAGATCGCCACCCTCTCGGGCGGACAGAAGCAAAAGGTGGCCATCGCCGCCATCCTCGCCATGCGTCCGCGCGTCTTGGTTCTCGACGAGCCCACCGCGGCACTCGACCCCGCCAGCTCCACGCTGGTCTTCGAGACGCTGCGTGAGGCAAACCGCATACTTGGAATCACCATCGTCGTCGTTGAGCAAAAGGTCGCCCTGCTCTCGGAGTACTGCAACCGCGTGCTCGTGCTCAACCATGGCGAAATCGCACTGCAGGGCGAGCCGCACGAGGTCTTCGCACACACCGATGAGCTTCGCACCATTGGCGTCGACTGTCCCCGTGTCACACGCATCTTCAATAGCCTCGAGGCCGATGGCCTGGCAAGCGGCACCCCTTGCTTGGATGTCGACGAAGCCGAGTATCTGATTTCGGGTATCGTCGACCCCGCACACGCTGCCATCGAAGCCCAGGCGCCCGCCGGTTCCCCGCATGCACCGTCGTTGCGTCCTCATGCCAAGGATGCCGAACCCGTACTCACCTTCGACCATGTTGAGTTTGCCTATCCCAACGGCGGCGCCGCCGTACACGACCTTAACCTGACCCTCTACCCCGGTGAGCTCGTGGGCATCGTCGGTCAGAACGGTGCCGGCAAGACCACGCTCACCAAGCTGCTCACGGGCCTGCTCAAGCCCGCCTCGGGCAGCGTGCGCGTCACGGGACTGGATACTGCAACCGTTCCCACGAGCCGCATTGCCCGCGAGGTCGCGACCCTCTTCCAAAACCCCGACCGCCAGATCTGCAAGGATACCGTGCTCGACGAGGTCGCCTTTGGCTTGGAGCTTGCCGGCATCGACCGTGCCGAGGCTCTGCGTCGCGCCCAGCTGGTCATCGACCGCTTTGGTCTGCCCGCCGACGAGGCACCGTTCTCGCTTTCGCGTGGCCAGCGACAAATGGTGGCACTTGCCTCCGTCGTAGTGGTTGAGCCCAAGATCGTCGTGCTCGACGAGCCCACGAGCGGCCTTGACTACCGCGAGTGCATGACCGTCATGGAAACCGTGCGCACCATGGCCGAGCGCGGATGCGCCGTCATCATGGTCTGCCACGATATGGAAGTCGTCTCCGACTTTGCCGAGCGCATCGTAGTAATGGCCGACGGCCGCATCCTCGACCGCGGCCGCACGCACGAGCTGTTCTCGAACATCGATCTCATGCGGCGTGCCTACGTGGAGCCTCCCCAGGTTATTGAGCTCTCGCGCCGTCTGGCATCTTCCGTCTCGACTGCTTTTGCGCAGGTGAGCGAGGTCTCCGATGTCGTTCGAATTACCAAGGAGATGGTCCACCGTGGTTAACGTCATCGACTACATGCCGGGTGACACGCTGCTGCATCGCCTGAACCCCGTCGTCAAACTGGGCCTCGCCGCCGCCATCATCGTCGGCATCTTCTTGTCCGACACCTACGTGGCGCTGCTGGGCTTTTTGGCGCTCACCCTTGCCCTGGGTGCCTATGCGGGCGTCGTCAACCGCCTGTTCTCGCTGCTCAAGTTGCTGATTCCGCTCGCGCTTATCATGCTGGTGCTCCAGCTGGCCTTTATGCGCGATGGCAACGTGGTGTGGAGCTTTATCACCGACACGGGCCTCATCACGGGATCGAAGGCCTGTCTGCGCCTGCTGGGTGTGGCGTTACCACTCATCCTCATGCTCACGGTGACCAAGCTCAACGACCTTGCCAACGCCTGCGTCGAGGTGCTGCACGTGCCGTATCGCTATGCTTTCACTTTTACCACGGCGCTGCGCTTCGTGCCGGTGTTTGGTCAAGAGATGAACGCCATCATGGAGGCGCAGACCGCACGCGGCGTCGAGTACGACACCAAGAACCCCATCAAGAAGCTTAAGCTCATGCTGCCACTGTGCGTGCCGCTGCTCATCTCGAGCGTGGGCAAGACCGATGCCACAGCCTTGGCGGCAGAACAGCGCGGCTTCTATCTGCGTACGCGCGCCAGCTCGTACAAGCGCTACCCCATCAAGGGCCTAGACATCGCCGTGCTCATCGTCAGCATCGCCCTCATCGCCATCGGCTTCCTGTTCTAGTTCACCACTGACAGCAACCGCCCAACGCAAAAGGCCTCGGCTCGCACCAAACGAG
>USCS01000252.1 GCA_900552875.1 uncultured Collinsella sp.
TTTGGCGGTTCGCAGGGCCTGATTTCGGTCACTGACGGCCAGATGTCGATTGGCGAGTTTGTTCCCCGCATTGGACTCAGCGAGGATGAGGCAGTCGAGAGCGTCGACGAAGAGGATGAGGCGCTGTTCGGCAACCACAGTAACCTGTACAACTCGGGCAATACCTATTCGCCTGATTGGCCTCGCAACTCGCAGCGTGTCGCCGCGCTGTGGAAGTCCCAGTATGGACAGGACGTTGATGGCGTCATCGGTATCGACCCGGTGTTCCTGCAGTATCTGCTGGGCCTGGTCGGCAACGTGTCACTGCCCGACGGAACGGTTGTCGACGGCACCAACGCCGCAAAGGTCCTCATGCACGATGTGTACTGGAACTATCCGGTCGAGGAGTCGGACGGCATCTTTGCATCCGTCGCCAGCGCTGCCTTCGACAAGGTCCTTGGCGGTATCGGCGATGTCGATGTTACGAAGCTTGTCAGCGCCGTTGAGCGCGGTGCCGAAGAGGGCCGCCTGATCGCGTGGATGAGAAACGATGATGAACAGAATGCCATCAAAGAGACGGGCATTGACGCTTCGCTGCCCGATCCGGATGATCCGAGTGCCGATCCCGTTGCCGGCGTTTACTTTAACAACCTGAGCTTCTCCAAGCTCGACTGGTATCTGAACGCCGACACGCAGATTGGCCAGGGCGTGAAGAACGGCGACGGCACGTGCTCCTATCGCATCACCGTTACCCTGACGAACATCATGACGCAGGAGGAGGCTGGCAAGCTGCCCGACTACGTTGCGGCGAGCGCACCCGATGCCGCGCGTGACGACGAGCGTCTGAATGTCTCGTTGTTTGCCCCGACGGGCGGCAACATTACTGATCTGACCGTCGAGGGCACCCAGTTTGGTCTTGGCGCCGCTACGTGGCATGGAATCCCCTTCTATTCGGGCACCGTTGACCTGCATGCTGGCGAGACGACGACGATCACGTATACGCTGACCACGTCGGCCGAGGCGGGGGACAAGCCGCTTACGCTGCGTCAGACTCCTACATGCCAGGCGGCTCGCGACAGCGCGTCGGCGTAGGGTTTTTCTGGTAGCGCAGATAATCGAGTACCATTTTGGGGCGGACAGGCAATCTGTCCGCCCCTATTTTGTAAGGAGAGCGCATGAAGTACTTTGGCACCGACGGTTTTCGCGGTGAGGCCAACGTTGGGCTGACGGTAGAGCACGCTTATAAGATTGGCCGTTTTGTGGGCTGGTATTACGGCGCCAACCGCAGTGCTAAGGCGCGCGTGATCGTGGGCAAGGACACGCGTCGCTCGAGTTATATGTTCGAGGCGGCGCTGGTGAGCGGCCTGGTCGCGAGCGGTGCGGACGCCTATATGCTGCATGTGATCCCGACGCCGGGCGTGGCACATCAGACCGTGGAGGGCTGCTTCGATTGCGGCATCATGATCAGCGCGAGCCACAACCCGTTTTGCGATAACGGCATTAAGCTCGTCAACAGCGACGGCTTTAAGATGGACGAGGACGTGCTGGAGCTCATCGAGGACTACATCGATGGCAAGAGCGAGGTGCCGCTGGCCACGGGCAACCACATCGGCGCCACGGTGGACTACATGCAGGGTCGCAACCGCTACATTGCTTCGCTCATTGCAAGTGCGAACTTTTCGCTGCAGGGCGTCAAGATCGGTATCGACTGCGCCAACGGCTCGGCTTCCTCGGTGGCCAAGCCGGTGTTTGACGCGCTCGGTGCCGACGTGCGCGTGATCAATGCCGCGCCCGATGGCTTTAACATCAACGTCGACTGCGGCTCCACGCATATGGAGCGCCTGCAGCGCCATGTGGTGGAGCAGGGCCTGGACGTGGGTTTTGCCTACGATGGCGATGCCGACCGCTGCCTGGCCGTGGATGAGCGCGGTCGCGTGGTAGACGGCGACCAGATCCTGTACGTGTGCGGCGTGTATCTGAACAAGCACGGGCGCCTCTCGGGCGGTACCGTGGTGCCGACGATCGCCAGCAACTTTGGCCTTGTCAAGTCGCTGGAGCTTGCCGGTCTGAGCGCCGTGACCAGCGGCGTGGGCGACCGTCACGTGTATGCCAAGATGCGCGAGGGCGGCTACAGCCTGGGCGGTGAGCAGACGGGCCATACGATCTTTGGCGATATCGAGCGCACGGGCGACGGCATTATGACCTCGCTGCGCGTGATGGAAGTGATTCGTGCCGAGCGCGAGACGCTCTCGCAGCTCACGGCTCCGTGCAAGCTGCTGCCGCAGGCGCAGGTGGCCGTGCACGTGGCGGACAAGGACGCCGCGCTCGAGAACATGAGCGTGCAGAACGCCATCGCCGAGGCCGAGGCTGCGCTGGCAGGCGAGGGCCGCGTGCT
>USCS01000253.1 GCA_900552875.1 uncultured Collinsella sp.
CGGGCCTGGTGAGCCCGTTGCTCAAAAAGATGATGATGCCCTACAACTTTAAGGCCATGGCATCCGTCCTCAAGCAGATGCTCGACGAAGGCAAGCTGGGCGAAAGCTCGGGCGAGGGCTTCTTCAAGTACTAAAAAATGATCCCTCGGGGACGGAGGAAAACGGATCATTTTCGGCCGCCAACAGTGAGAAGATGGGCCCAGAAATAGAAAGGAGTGGCAATGGGCCGGCTCGGGCTTTGAGGACAAGCTGCTGCAGGCCCAAGGCGATTTTTCGCTCAACGCGGGCCAGCACAGTGTGACGTATCTGCCGAGTTCTGACACGGCAACGACCGGTCGCTACCAGGTGCTGCTGTATGACAACAACTTTGGTGCGGCCGAGAGCTATCCCAAGTTCGACTGGGGCAAGCTGGGCGCCGCGGTGGTGACCGACTACAGTAAGGGAACGCATTCGTTTGGGCGCATCTTTACGGTGGACGAGACCGCGCGCACCTACGAGCTTGTGGACCAGATCGCAGTGCCGTTCTCGGGCTACGTAAGCAGTGCGCAGCGCGTCGGCGATTCGAGCAGCATGCTCGTGGCATCGGGTCAGGCCAAGACCTTCACCGAGTACGATCACTATGGACTGCCCATCGCCACGTACGAAATGAAAGCCGAGAAGTACATCTACCGCGTGTACAAGTACGAGCTGTAGCGCTGCGCTTGGCTGTGCCTGTGCCCCGCGGCTGCGCGCACTCGTGCCGGGCCTACCTCGCGTCCCGCATCACTTCACGTCAAACTCCACGCGATCGAGTTCGGGTACGTTGAGGTCGATGAGTTTGCGGGCAACGCGGCGGTCGTGTGCCCCAAGCGCCTCGCTTGTCGTCACATGGGCGACAATCTCGCGCTCGACGATGCCCTCCTCGTCGCCTTCGGTAGTCGAAGTTTCGACGGCGACGGTGTAATCCTTAAAGCCCGGCAGCACCGCGGCAAGTTCGCGCGTGGTTTCAGTGACGCCGTAGCCGTCCTGCACGCCGGCCTGCGCCGAGCCAATGGACCCCGCGGTCATAACGATGCAGGGGATGGCAAAGATCACCGTGCCCACGATGATGTGGCGGCGCACCTTGCGCGATAGCTCGTTGACCTCGGCGTTTTCTTCAGCAGTCACAATACCGTCGCCGTTCAGGTCGCGCTTGAGCGGCACGCGCAAAAGAAGCAGCACGGCTTCGGCAGCCAGTGCGATAAAGACCACGTTGATGCCAAACTCATAAAGCGCCGAGAGAAACAGTGACCCGCTTGCGATGGCGATGCCATAGCCCGCCGCGCACAGGGGCGGCATGAGCGCGGTCGCCACGGCCACGCCGGCGATGAGCGTGGCGGGTTCCTGGTCGCGCGAGTTACCCAGCCCGCCCGCAAAGCCGCCCGCGAGCGCGACGGCAAGGTCCCATACGGTGGGTGTCGAGTTGTCGATGATGGCGGCCGTGGTGGTGCCAAGGGGCGAGAGCTTAAAATACAGCGTGGACGTGATCAGGCAAAAGACCATCTGCAACGCGAGGCTTGCAACGGCCTCGACGGTAATCTCGCGGTCGAGCGTGGCAATGCCGTATGCCATGGCAAGCACCGAGCCCATGAGCGGGCAGATAAGCATGGCGCCCACGATGGCAATGTCCGAATCGATGTCGAGGCCGATGCTCGCGATGAGCATGGCGATGATGAGGATGCACAGGTGAGAGCCGGTCAGGCGCGCCCCATTTACAAAGCGCTTGCGAATCACGTGATAGGGTGCGCGACCCTCGCGAATGTTGAATGCGCGCCTCAGGAAGCGGCCGGCGTTCTCCATGACCTCGCTATAGGCAGGGCGGATGCCGTGGCGCCGGTGATGGCGCTCGCGCAGTCGCTTGAGCTGCTGGTTATCGAGTTTCATGTTCACCTCGCTCCGCCGCGGGCTATGCATCGCGCCCGCTACCTCTACTCTACACCGCGACAGGCGGGGTGGTCATCTTGACGTGAAACTTAGACGAGTAGGTAAAGGGGGCGCGTCAAATGAGACTGAAGCCGAGGGTTTCGGCAGATACAGAAAAGCGCGGGGCCGGATGGTCTCCGACCCCGCGCTCTGCACGGGTGCGTTGTTATTGGGTTTAGCCCAGCAGGCTCAGGCCAACAGAAACAAACGCCAGGATAACGCCGACGACGGACTCGCCGCCCAGCAGACCGCTGGCAACGACCAGGCCCTGCTCCTGGAAGGCGGCGTCCTTGGCGGCCTTTTCCTCGTCCGAAAGACCGGCCTCGGCGTCGCGGTGTGCGGCCCACTTGTCGTAGGCGAGCTTAACGCAGGAGCCCAAGAAGGCCGTGAGCGACATGTAGAACGGCAGG
>USCS01000254.1 GCA_900552875.1 uncultured Collinsella sp.
GCGGTCGGCGGGGCCATTGTGGCTCTTGACAGCGGATTGGGTCATATGAGCGAGCGAGTCCCAGGCGTGGCGAGGTGCCTTGAAAGAGGAGGGCATAGGGCTTTTGCCCATGCCCGACGATTGAAAGGCAGATCGCCCGTCTGGGGCTCGCGCAGCGTCAAGCCGACCGCCGTTCGGTAGAACGGCGGAAGGAATTAAAAGTGCACGAGCTCGGAATCGTCTATCACATCATTCGCGATGTTGAGAATGTGGCGCGCGCTCATGGCGTGCGTCGCGTTTCGAGCGTCACGCTGCTGCTGGGCGAGGTCTCGGGCGTCGTCCCCGATCTACTACTCGACGCTTGGCGCTGGGCGGCGGATAAAAAGCCTATCACGCAGGGCGCGGAGCTTATCGTGGAGCCTGTCGAGGCCGTGACGCATTGCGAGGCGTGCGGCCGCGACTACGCGACGGTCGAGCACGGCAAGACTTGCCCCCATTGCGGCAGCGGTGAAACATACCTGCTGCAGGGCCAGGAGGTCATGATCAAACAGATCGAGACCCCCGACGAGGACCCGGCAGACGCTGTCCCCGACGGCCCTTCCGACGTCCCCGACGCCGTCGACGCCGCCAACCCCCTCCACATCGCCTAGGATTCCCTATAAGTTGCGGTGAAATAGTTCCTAAATTCAGCCTTCTGGCTCTTAAACAAGAACTATTCCACCGCAACTATTTTGAGTGGTTTTGTTGAGCATAAGTCGTGCAAATAGTCAAGCCATATCTGTTTAAACAAAATAGTGACAGTACGAGCACATTCGCATTTGCTTAATATCGATATTAATGAACAGCTTGCTTGTATCTATAAAATACATAGCTTGATGAGCGACGCTTTATCAGGCAATGAGCTGTAAACCGGCAACGTAATCAATTTGTAACAAACTTAGACGTTTAAACAAATAATCCAACCTTTTGCGAATTTAGCTATAATTCCACAATCCAAACAGGTATACTCCTTTCATGTCGTGTAGGAAATACGTAGACAAAAAGGAGGTTATGTGATGGTAAGTATTGTTCTTGCTAGCCACGGGGACTTGGCAGCTGGAATCAAGCAGACGGGCTCGATGGTCTTTGGCGATCAGCCGTCTGTTGCCGTGGTCTCGCTCGAGCCGAGCATGGGCCCCGACGACTTCCGTGCCAAGGTCGAGGAAGCAGTCGCTTCCTTCGAGGACCAGGAGCAGGTGCTCTTCCTCGTTGATCTGTGGGGCGGCACGCCGTTCAACCAGATCAGCGGGCTCATCGAGGGCCACGATTCCTGGGCTATCGTCACCGGTGTCAACCTGCCTATGCTCATCGAGGCATATTCGCAGCGCTTTGACGCAAAGAACACTGCACATGCGATCGCAAAACATCTCGTGACTGAGGCTAAGGCTGGCGTGCGCGTCAAGCCCGAGTCTCTGGAGCCCGAGGAGAAGAAGCCGGCTGCGGCCGCCGCTGCTCCTGCAGGCGCCATCCCTCCGGGAACGGTCATCGGCGACGGGCACATCAAGATCGCCCACGTCCGTATCGACACCCGTCTGCTTCATGGTCAGGTGGCCACCACGTGGACCAAGCAGATCAACCCCAACCGCATCATCGTGGTTTCCGACGGCGTTGCTCACGACGAGCTCCGCAAGACCATGATCGAGCAGGCTGCCCCTCCGGGAGTCCATGCCAACGTCGTGCCCATCAAGAAGATGGCCGAGGTCGTCAAGGACACGCGCTTTGGTGACACCAAGGCCATGCTGCTCTTCGAGAACCCGCAGGATCTGCTCAAGGCCATCGAGGCCGGCGTCGACATCAAGGAAGTCAACATCGGTTCCATGGCTCACTCCAAGGGCAAGGTCGTCGTCACCAACGCCGTCGCTATGGGCGATGACGACGTCAAGACTCTCGAGGCTCTCAAGGCCAAGGGCGTCAAGTTCGAGGTCCGCAAGGTTCCTTCGGATTCCTCCGAGGATCTCGACGCCATGTTGAAGAAAGCTAAGGCCGAACTGGCCGCTCAAGCATAGTAAAGGAGGGTCCGATACATGTCTGCAATCACTATTCTGCTTGTTGCGATTGTCGCGTTGCTTGCCGGTATGGAAGGCATTCTGGATGAGTTCCAGTTCCATCAGCCGCTCGTGGCATGCACGCTTATCGGTCTCGTAACCGGTCACCTTCAGGAGGGCATCCTCCTGGGCGGTTCGCTCCAGATGATGGCCCTTGGCTGGGCTAACGTCGGCGCCGCCGTCGCGCCTGATGCCGCTCTGGCCTCGGTCGCTTCTTCGATCATCATGGTGCTCGCCCTCAACGGCGGCGCCACCGATTCGGCCAAGG
>USCS01000255.1 GCA_900552875.1 uncultured Collinsella sp.
GCCGGCGTCGCTCTGCGGCGTGGTGGGCTTTAAGCCCACGTATGGCGCCGTGAGCCGTTACGGCGTGGTTGCCTTTGGCTCGTCGCTCGACCAGGTGGGCCCCTTTGGCCGCACGGTCGAGGATGTCGCGCTGGCCATGAACGCGCTTACCGGTGCGGGCCACGATCCGTACGATTGCACCAGCCAGGACTGCGCCGTCGACTTTACCGAGCACCTCAACGACAGCATCGAGGGCAAGCGCGTGGGCATCATCCCCGCGTTTATGGAGGCCGAGGGCCTGACGCCCGAGGTCAAGGCCGCTGTTCAGCGCGCCGCTCAGGAGCTGCAGAACCAGGGTGCCGAGCTGGTCGAGGTCGACCTGCCGCACCTGGATGCCGCCATCGCCGCCTACTACGTCATCGGCCCGGCCGAGGCGTTCTCCAACCTGGCCCGCTTCGACGGCATTCGCTACGGCTACCAGGAGGAGGGCTGCGCCAACCTGTCCGACCAGAGCTCGCTCTCGCGCGCCCACGGCTTTGGTGCCGAGGCCAAGCGCCGTCAGATGCTCGGCGCCTACCTGCTGAGCTCGGGCGTGTACGACAAGTATTACTACGCCGCGCAGAAGGCCCGCACGCTCATCACGCAGGATTACGACGCCGCGTATGCCAAGGTGGACACGATCCTGATGCCCGCCTCGCCGCGCACGGCCTTTAAGTTTGGCGAGATCAGCGACCCCACGCAGATGTACCTGTCCGATTTGTACACCATTTCGCTCAACATTTGCGGCAACGGCGGCATCTCGGTGCCGCTGGGCCTGGGCGAGGACAGCAAGCTGCCCGTTTCTGCCCAGCTGGTGGGACCTGCCTTTAAGGACCGTCAGCTGCTCACGTTTGCCCGCGCCCTGGAGCGCGGCTTTGCCGATGCCGCCACGGGTGCGCCCGCGCTTTCCGTCGCGCCCGATTTTGCCGGGAAGGGAGGCGAGCTGTAATGAAGGAGCTTTCCGAGGTCCTGCAGGATTGGGAGGCCGTGATTGGCCTGGAGATCCACACCGAGCTCACCGCGCTCGACACCAAGATGTTCTGCAACTGCAAGCTCAGCCACGATGACGAGCCCAACGCCAACGTGTGCCCGGTGTGCCTGGGTTTGCCCGGCGCCCTACCGGTGCCTAACAAGCGCGCCATCGAGAGCATCGTCAAGGCCGGTCTCGCCACCAACTGCGAGATCCAGCGCCACTCGATGTTCTATCGCAAGCACTACTTCTATCCCGACATGGCCAAGAACTTCCAGACCACGCAGGGTCCGGTCGCCTTTGCCATGTACGGTCACCTGGATCTTGACGTGACCGGTCGCGGCGCCGCCGAGCGCCCCGACTGCGCGTTTGGCGAGGCCGAGGCCCAGAGTCTGGCGAGCGCCTCGGCCAACGCCGAGGGCCTGTCCACGTCTATGTCGTCGACCATGCGCGAGGGTAACCAGCGCGCCGGCCACCTGGCCAGCTATGACGCGTCCAACCTGCAGATGCCCGAGCGTCGCGAGGACGGTTCCTACACGGTACCCATCCGCATTCTGCGCATCCACATGGAGGAGGACGCCGCCAAGATGGTCCACGTGGGCGGCGCCGAGGGTCGCATTACCGCCGCGGCCGAGTCGCTCGTCGACTACAACCGCTGCGGCACGCCGCTGATCGAGCTCGTTACTGAGCCCGACCTGCGCACGCCCGAGGAGGCACGCCTGTTTATGGAGAAGCTCCGTCGCATCTTTGTGACGCTGGGCATCTCCGACTGCTCCATGGAGAAGGGCTCCATGCGCTGCGACGGCAACGTGTCGCTGCGTCGCCGCGGCGAGACCAAGCTGGGCACCAAGACCGAGCTCAAGAACCTCAACTCGTTTAAGAGCCTGCACGACGGCCTTGCCTACGAGATCTGCCGCCAGGCCGAGGTGCTCGAGGAGGGCGGCATCATCTATCAGGAGACCCGCCACTGGGAGCCCAGCCGCAAGCGCACCGTGGTCATGCGTGTGAAGGAGACGGCTGACGACTATCGTCTGTTCCCCGATCCCGACCTGGCGCCGTTCGATCTGGATGACGAGTTCATCGACCGCTGCCGTGGCGAGATCCCCGAGCTGCCCGATGCCAAGCGCGCCCGTTTTGAGGCCGACTTTGGCATTAAGACGGCAGACGCCGAGCAGATCGCCGGCGATCCCGAGTTTGCCGAGTTCTTTGAGGCCGCCGCTGCCGATATGGCCGGCAAGGAGGCTCAGACGGTCGCGAATCTGCTGGTCAACGAGATGATCGCCTACCTTAAGGGCGCGGGCGTGTCGCTCTCCG
>USCS01000256.1 GCA_900552875.1 uncultured Collinsella sp.
CAGCCTGTGCTTTACGATCTCTAACCATTTTGCCAAAAGTAATCACACAGGCACCTGGGAGAAGCATCATAGAATATAACTCAATCAAGTTTGAAATCATGGTGGGGTTTTCCATAGGTGTTGTGGAGTTTGCGCCAAAGAAGCCGCCGCCATTTGTGCCTAAGTGTTTGATAATTTCCACTGCCGCCACAGGCCCAGTAGCAATGGTTTGTTTCATTCCTTCAATGGTGTCCACCACAATATTTGCTCCCAAATTCTGTGGAACGCCCTGCCATACCAAAAGCAAGCCGCCTACAAAGGAGAATGGAAGCAGGATACGAGTTGTCACTCTTACCAAGTCCATATAAAAGTTGCCAACGCATTCTTTTGTTTTTCCTGCGAGGCCTCGGATAAAAGCAATACATGCCGCATAACCGCTGGCTGCTGATACAAACATCATAAATGTAATGACCAGCATCTGAGAAAGACAGGAGAGTCCACTTTCTCCGGCATAGTGCTGAAGATTGGTGTTGGTCATAAAACTGATGATGGTGTTAAACGAAAGCGAGGGATCCATATCCCCAATGCCGTTGGGGTTCAGGAACAGGAACGAGCTGTCCGACTCGTCGGCCTCGGCGACAAAGTAGTCACCCGAGCCGTTCTTGCCGTTGGTGTCGTAGCCCTCGACGATGCCGCCGATCAGAAAGCTGGGGTCCAGACCCATGCGATCGAGCATCGTGGCACACATCGAAGAGGTCGTGGTCTTGCCGTGCGTGCCGGCAACGGCGACGGTGGTGTAGCCATGGCCCAGAGCCGAGAGCATCTTGGCGCGGGGCCACACGGGAATACCCAGCTCGCGGGCACGCACGAGCTCGGGGTTGGACTCGGGAATAGCGGTGGAGACCACGACCACGTCGGGCTTGACCTCGTCGATCGTCGCAGCCTCGTGGCCCACGTGGACCTTCACGCCAGCGCGGGTAAGCTGGCGAATATAGCGCGACGTCTTAAGGTCGGAGCCGGTAACGGTATAACCGCGCTCGTGCAGGACGAGGGCGATGCCGCTCATGCCGGCGCCACCGATACCGATAAAGTGGGCGCTCTTGAACTCGGGCGCGGAGGTTGCAGTCTGGGAATCAGCCATGTGCTCGTGTACTCCTTGCGTAAACACTGCCTGTAACCCGTTAACTGTACCGCACCTACCGCATCCGCGCGAGGGCGACCGGCGATATCCCGTCTAACTAACGCAATCCCTCTACCGCGTCGGCCAAAAGTGCGGCGGCACGGTCCTGGGCCAAGCCGCGCGCCGCCTGACGCATGGCATCACGCGCCGCAGCGTCATCAATCAGGTGCAGCAGCTCGTCGGCAAAGGCGGGGGCATCGATATCGGCATCGGCGCATAGCACGCCGGCACCGGCATCGACCAGGTAACGCGCATTCGTGGTCTGGTGGTCGGCCGTGGCGTGCGGATACGGCACGAGCACCGAGGGCACGGCAAGCGCGGCGATCTCGGCCACGCTCGAGGCACCGGAACGCGAGAGCACCAGATCGGCCGCAGCCAGCATATCGCCCATGTTGTCGATGTAGGGCTGGACACGATAGCGCTTCGCCTCCTCGGGCGTCAGCGCCAAAGCGCGCTCGGTCTCCTCAAAGCCGTCGGCACCCGTCGAATGCAAAATGTAGAGATTCTCGCGGGTCAGCAGCTCACCCTTGAGCGAGGCAACGCGCTCATTGAGATGCTGAGCACCGAGTGAACCACCAAAGACGAGCAGAAGCGTCGCGTCCTCGGGCACGCCGAGCGTCTTGCGACCGCGAGCGCGATCGCCCTCGATCACCGAACGACGCACGGGATTACCCGTCATGAGCACATGGTCGGGGTCGCCCTCGCGCTCAAAGACCGCGCGGGCCGCAGGTACCGAAATGCACACGCGGGCGGCATGTGAGTTCATCATCTTATTGGCCAGACCCGGAACAGAGTTCTGCTCGTGCAGCAGATACGGAACGCCGGCGCCCTTGCACCAACCCAGCAGTGGGACCTCAACGTAAGCACCAAAGCCGATAGCGGCATCGGGCTTACCGACCTTCGAGAAGTGACGGGCAAGCGCACGCTTCGCCTTGTTGACGCGCCACAGCGAGGTCAGCGCCGTCCAGGGACGGGAGCGATCGAAGCCCGTGACCGTGATGGGCACAAAATCGAATCCGGCCTCGGGAACCAGACGACCCTCGAGTTTGCGCGACTGGCCCACGAACACAACGTGATGACCGCGGTCACGCAGCTCCTCGGCCAAGGCGAGCGCGGGGTTGATATGTCCTGCCGTGCCGCCA
>USCS01000257.1 GCA_900552875.1 uncultured Collinsella sp.
ATCGCGCGGCGCTCTTGTCGGAGCGCCGCGTTTTTTGTATCGAAAGGTGGCACCATGCAGGCATCGCAGCGTCTCGACCGCTTTGGCGCGGAGGTTTTTGCCTCGCTCAACAACAAGCTTCTTGCGCTTAAGGCCCAGGGCAAGACCATTTACAACATGAGCGTGGGCACGCCCGACTTTAAGCCGTACGACCACGTGGTCGAGGCGCTGACCCAGGCCGCGCAGGACCCAGAGATGTGGAAGTATGCCCTGCGCGATCTGCCCGAGCTCAAGCAGGCCGTGTGCGATTACTACGAGCGCCGCTTTGGTGTCTGTGGCATTACGCCGTCCATGGTGCAGTCGTGCAACGGCACGCAGGAGGGCGTGGGCCACTTGGGCCTGGCGCTGCTCGACCCGGGCGACACCATCCTGGTGCCCGATCCGTGCTACCCGGTCTTTGAGGCGGGTGCCAAGATCGCCGATGCCAAGCTCGAGTACTACCCGCTGGTCGCCGAGCACAACTACCTGCCCTACGTGGCGGGCATCGACCCCGAGGTCGCCGATCGCGCCAAGTACATGATCGTGTCGCTGCCTGCCAACCCGGTGGGCTCGGTGGGTACGCCCGAGGTCTACGAGGAGATCATCGCCTTCGCCCGCGAGCACGACCTGTTGATCGTCCACGACAACGCCTACTCGGACATCGTGTTCGACGGCGAGCCGGGCGGCAGCTTCCTCCAGTATCCCGGTGCGCTCGAGGTGGGCGTGGAGTTCTTCTCGCTCTCCAAGTCGTTTAACGTCACCGGTGCCCGCATCGGCTTTTTGGTCGGTCGCGAGGACGTGGTCTCGGCCTTTGCCAAGCTGCGCAGCCAGATCGACTTTGGCATGTTCTTCCCGATCCAGAAGGCGGCCATCGCCTGCCTCAACGGTCCGCGCGATGAGGTCGAGGCGCAGCGCCTGAAGTACCAGGAGCGTCGCGATGCCCTGTGTGACGGCCTTGAGGGCCTGGGCTGGGAGCGCCCCAACGCGCATGGCTCCATGTTTGTGTGGGCTAAGCTCCCCGGGGGTCGCACCGACTCGATGGCGTTTTGCGAGGAGCTCATGGAAAAGGCCGGTGTCGTCGTGACGCCGGGTGCGAGCTTTGGTCCTTCGGGTGAGGGACACGTGCGCATGGCGCTGGTGCTGCCGCCCGATCAGATTGCTTTGGCTGTCGAGGCTATTCGCGAAGCGTGTCTGTATTAGGGATTCGTTTCCGTGAGTCAATAGCTCGAAACCGATTTCGTGCAGTTATTATACGAATTCTGCAAACAATTTCGGTAAACGGTCGATATTTGGCTGCAATAGGAGCATAATCAAAGTCCCGATTGGATGTATTGGGATTACGGCAAGCCGCTCGGGTCGCCCTGGGCGGTTTGTTTGTGGAGAGAGATGGGAGTTTGTAATGGTTAACGAGAAGAAGGTCGCTATTGTCGGCTGCGGTTTCGTCGGTTCGTCTTCGGCGTTCGCACTGATGCAGAGCGGCCTGTTCTCCGAGATGGTCCTCATCGACGTGGACAAGAATCGCGCCGAAGGCGAGGCCCTGGACATCGCGCACGGCATGACGTTTGCCGAGCCGATGAAGATCTACGCTGGCGATTACTCTGATGTCGCCGACGCCGCTATGATCGTCGTCACCGCTGGCGCTGCCCAGAAGCCCGGCGAGACCCGCCTGGACCTGGTCAACAAGAACGTCAGCATCTTTAAGTCCATTATTCCCGAGATTAAGAAGTCCGGCTTTGACGGCATCCTGCTGATCGTCTCTAACCCGGTTGACGTTCTGACCTATGCCGCCATCAAGATGTCCGGCCTGCCCGAGGGCCATGTCATCGGCTCCGGCACCGTGCTCGACACCGGTCGTCTGCAGCAGATGCTCGGCGCCCACGTCGAGGTCGATCCGCGTGATGTCCAGGCCTACGTCATGGGCGAGCACGGCGACTCCGAGTTCGTCGCCTGGTCCAGCGCTCAGGTTGCCGGCGTGCCGCTGAGCACCTTCTGCGAGCTTCACGGCCATCTGGAGCATGAGGCTGCCGAGAAGCGTATCGCCGAGGACGTCAAGAACTCCGCTTACACCATCATCGAGAAGAAGCACGCAACCTACTATGGCGTTGCCATGGCCGTTAAGCGTATCTGCACCGCTGTTATGCGTGACGAGCAGACCGTTCTGCCCGTTTCCTCGCTCATGGTGGGCGAGTATGGCCTGTCCGATCTGGCCATCTCCATGCCGACCGTCGTCGGTCGCGACGGCGTCGTCTGCCGCGTCCCTGTGCCGCT
>USCS01000258.1 GCA_900552875.1 uncultured Collinsella sp.
AAATGCGGCCCGCTCGCTGACTTATGCTCAACCTGCGGCGCCATTTTGCTTGAAGGCACCTTGCTCGATCTGGCGGGTTTTCGCCGTCGGAAATGATCCGTTGGGGACGGAGGAAAACGGATCATTTTTATCCTGGTGCATTGGTGCAGGGGGGGCAGGTTTCCTTTGCACTAGTTTCTGTCGAGTCGGTGCTTCTTGCGGGTTGCCCGTATAATGGTTTGCGTATGAACCGCAACCAAGGAGTTCCAGTTTATGGACCAGAACCTTTTTAAATTCGACCTGATCGCCGAGGACCCGACGACGCATGCGCGTGCCGGCGTGCTGCACACCCCGCACGGCGACATCGAGACGCCAATCTTCATGCCCGTGGGCACCAAGGCAAACGTCAAGGGCATTCCTACCGAGACCGTCAAACAGCTCGGCGCCCAGATCGTGCTTGCCAATACCTATCATCTGTCCATGCGTCCCGGCGAGGACACTATCGCCGAGCTGGGCGGCCTGCACAAGTTTATGAACTGGCACGGTCCTATCCTCACCGACTCGGGCGGTTTCCAGGTGTTCAGCCACAACGACGCCGTCAAGCTCACCGACGAGGGCGTGCGCTTCATCGTCAACGATTACGACGGTCGCCACGTGTTCTGGACGCCCGAGGACAACATGGAAATCGCCATGAAGCTCGGCTCCGACATCTGCATGCAGCTCGATCAGTGCCCGGGCTATCCCGCCACGCGCGCCTACGTTGAGCGCGCCGTTGAGCTGTCGAGTATGTGGGCCGAGCGCTGCTATAAGGCGCATAACCGCGACGACCAGGCGCTCTTTGGCATTGTTCAGGGCGGCATGCACCTAGATCTGCGCCTGCGCTCGCTGCGCCATCTGGAGGAGTGCGGCGACTTCCCCGGTTACGGCATTGGCGGCTACTCGGTGGGCGAGGACCACGAGACCATGTTCGAGACCCTGGCACCGCTCGTAAGCGAGTACATGCCCAAGCACAAGCCGCGCTACCTGATGGGCGTCGGCAACCCCACCACCCTCGTGCGCGGTGTGGGCGTGGGTATCGACATGTTCGACTGCGTGCTGCCGACGCGTACGGGCCGCATGGGTACGGCGTTCTCCAGCGAGGGTCGCCTTAACTTCCGCAACGCGCGCTTTGCGCACGACGACGGCCCCATCGACCCCACCTGCACCTGCCCGGTGTGCACGGGCGGCTACAGCCGCGCGCTCATCCGTCACATGGTCACGCAGAAGGAGATGCTCGGCGGCATTCTGCTTTCGATGCACAACATCTACTACCTGCTCAACCTTATGCAGCGTGCCCGCCAGGCCATTATCGAGGGCCGCTACGGTGCGTTCGTGAGCGACTGGATGAACAGCCCCGCGGCGGTGGATTACTAAGAGCCGCGGACGCGTTTGCGGGGCGTGAACAACGGTAAAGGCTGAGCGGTAGCCGCTCGTTACATTCTCTGACGCTGGCTGCGCGACCGCTGACCGATAGCTTGCAAGCACTTGATGCATCGTGGGTACCATAGCGAATAGTTGATGTTCGGGCGGGTGTTTGGCGCATGGCGTCGACCCCGCCCGCTTTTCTTTTTCTCGATAGGAGTACCCATGATTAAGAATGAGAACGTCGAGGGCGAGCCTGCCTACGACGAGACGTACCGCCGCGGCCCCGTGGTCATGCGCGGCCCCATGATTCCTAAGGACAACACCTACGCCAACCTGCTGGCGCCCGAGGAGTCGACCGACTGGCTGCATGCCGATCCGTGGCGCGTGCTGCGCATCCAGGCCGAGTTTGTCGATGGCTTTGGCGCACTTGCCGAGTTAGGGCCTGCGGTGACCATCTTCGGTAGTGCCCGTACGCCCAAGACCGATCCGCTCTACAAGGCGGCGCGTGCCGTCGGGCGCAAGATCGCGCAACGTGGCGTGGCGGTCATCACCGGTGGCGGCCCCGGCATCATGGAAGCGGCCAACAAGGGAGCGGCGAGCGTCAACGGCAAGTCAGTCGGCCTGGGTATCGAGCTTCCGCACGAGCATGGGCTCAACAAATACGTGAACCTCGGTATGGACTTCCGCTACTTCTTTGTGCGCAAGACCATGTTCGTCAAATACAGCTCGGGCGCCATCGTGTTTCCCGGTGGTTTTGGCACGCTCGACGAGATGTTCGAGGTGCTCACGCTGGTGCAGACGCACAAGGTCAAGCGCATGTCGCTCGTGCTGGTGGGCAGACACTATGACCCAATCCAGGGGCACGGAAACGACAGGAGCCCCCGCTCGTGA
>USCS01000259.1 GCA_900552875.1 uncultured Collinsella sp.
TCATCGCTGACGCCGTTGCTGCCAGCGGCGCTACCGTGGTGTGCAACCGTGCCGGCAACAATATGGAGCCTGGCGTGGTGGGTGCTCTGCTCGAGGCCCGCGGCGGCCTTAAGCACGCCAGCAGCGGCAAGCGCGTGGGCGTCTTTGAGTGCGACGAGCTCTACACCGTACGCGTTCTGCCCAAGCTCAAGCCGACGTACTTTGTGCTGCTCAACCTGTTCCGCGACCAGCTAGACCGCTACGGCGAGATCGACCATACCCAAGACGTCATCGCCCATGCGTTGGAGCTCTCTCCGACGACAACGCTCATCTACAACGCCGACGATCCGCTGTGCGCCTCGATCGCCGCGCGCGTCCCCAACACGAGCATCGCCTTTGGCATCGACGGCGCCACGGGCACCGAGTCCGACCGCATTAGCGACTCGCGTTTTTGCTCGCAGTGCAACGCCCCGCTGGAATACGACTATGTGCAGTACGGACAGCTGGGCGCCTATCATTGCCCTTCGTGCGGCTGGGGTCGCCCCGCGCTGCTCCGCCGCGTGACGGGCGTTGAGCTCGGCTGCGACGGCTACGGCTTTGACCTGGCCTTTGGACCCGAGGCCAACGCGCCCGCCGTGCACATCGCCACGCGCTACAACGGCCTGTACATGGTCTATAACGTTGCCGCCGCCTTCTTTGCGGCGCACGAGCTGGGCGTGGACGCGGCGCATCTGCAGCCCACGCTCGATGCCTACGTGCCAGCAGGTGGTCGCATGGGCCGTTGGGATATTGCCGGCCGCACCGTCGAGGCCAACCTGGCCAAGAATCCCGTGGGCTTCGATCGCCAGATCCAGTCCATTAAAACGGCAGGTGGCAGGCTCTGCGCCTTCTTCCTAAACGATAACGATGCCGACGGCCACGATGTCTCGTGGATCTACGATGTCGACTTCGAGCGCATCGCCGACGCGCCGGGTCTTGTCGCCTTTGCCGGAGGCACGCGTGCGCACGACATGCAGGTACGCCTCAAGTACGCCGGCATCGATGCCGCGATTATCTCGGACGTCGCGCAGGCGATCGGCGCCGTGGCAGACGAGGCCGCCGATGACACCTTCTACGCCGTCGCCAACTACACGGCCTTCCCGCCGCTGGTCAAAGAACTCGACGGACTCAAAGGCACCGATGCGGCCACGGTTGCCGCCCACGCTGCACCGTGCGCCGATGGTAGCGCTGTCCCCACCGATATTGCGCCGGTCGAGCTTTCGCGCCCGCTGCGCATCGTCTATCTGTACCCCGATGCCCTTAACCTCTACGGCGACGGCGGCAATGTTATCGCGCTCGAACGCCGCTGCGCCTGGCGTGGCATTCCCGTGCGTGTAGACGAGGTCCGTATGGGCGAAACGCTTGATTTGACCGATGCCGATATCGTCATGATGGGTGGCGGCTCCGACCGCGACCAGCTAGCTGTGGCACACGAGCTGCTCGCCCAAAAAGACAAGGTCGCGGCCTATGTTAAGGATGGCGGCTCGCTGCTTGCCATCTGTGGCAGCTATCAGCTGCTCGGCCGTTCGTACTATATGGGCGAGGATCGCATCGAGGGTCTGGGCGTCATTGCCGCCGAAACCGTACGCGGCTCCGACCGCCTGATCGGCAACGTCGCCGTTAAGACCGACCTGGCACCCGAGCCCTTTGTGGGATTCGAGAACCATGGCGGCCGCACCCTGCTCGATACAGAGGCCACGCCGCTCGGAACGTCCGTCGTCGCGGGCACCGGCAACAACGGCGACGATAGCCTTGAGGGTCTGATCTACAAGGGCGTCATCGGCACGTACCTGCACGGGCCGGCGCTGCCCAAGAACCCCGAACTCGCCGACTGGCTGATCGCGCACGCCCTCGAGCGCCGCGGCGATGCGCAGGCCGCCGCCCTGCTGCCGCTCAAGCCCCTCGACGACACCTACGAGCACGCCGCCCACGACGCCGCGATGAAGCTCCTCCCCTAACGCCTCGCCACCACAAAGGGGACAGGCACCTTTGTGGTGGTTTTGACCCGTCCCAGCGGTTTGTCTCGATCTGTAACATCTAGGCCGTTGAAAGTCGTCTTACTGTTACAGATTGAGATATTCGTCCCGACGCCCGCCGTCTGTCTCGATCTGTAACAGATAGAGCCGATTTGCCCGCCCAGATGTTACAGATTGAGATATTTGAATATCGGAATAGAAACCCACTCCTGTGTGGTGGGTTGATTTCCGATCTCAGCCGAACACTTTGAGCGGATAGGCCGTTCCCGCAGCT
>USCS01000260.1 GCA_900552875.1 uncultured Collinsella sp.
CTGTTCGACGAGACCGGCCGCGAGCTGTTCCTGACGCATGGCCACGTCTTTGGCGCCGGCATGCACAACAACGTCGACCACGCGCCCGCGCTGCCCGAGGGCTCCGCGCTCGTCTACGGCCACACGCATATCAAGGTTAACGAGGCAAGCGAGACGCACCCGGGCCTATGGCTCTTCAACCCCGGCAGCGTGAGCATCCCCAAGGATGGCACGCACAGCTACGGTATCTACGAGGGCGGTGCGTTCCGCCACGTGATCATGGAGGAGGAATAACCATGGCGCAGCACATGGCTCAGCAAAATGCCGAGGGCTCGCGCGATCTGTCCACGCTGGTCGACGCGTCGGCCGAGCTGCAGCATCTGGTGCAGACCATCTGGCGCCTGCGTCAGCCCGACGGCTGTCCGTGGGACCGCGAGCAGACGCACCGCAGCATTGGCAAGAACATGATCGAGGAGGCATATGAGGCGCTCGACTGCATCGAGGCCGACGATGCCATGCATCTGCGCGAGGAGCTGGGCGACGTGCTCATGCAGGTCGTACTGCATGCGCAGATTGCGGCGGACGCCGGCGAGTTTTCGCTGGCCGATGTGGCACGCGATATCGACGCCAAGCTCATCCGCCGCCACCCACACGTGTTTGGCGATGCGGACGCCGAGAGCTCCGACGAGGTTCTCAAGATCTGGGACGAGGTCAAGCTTGCCGAGAAGGCCGCCAAAGACCAGGCCGTGGCGGCAGGCGAGGCCGCGCCCGAGGGTCTGCTCGACGGCGTGCCCACGCACCTGCCGGCGCTGATGCAGGCTCAGAAGGTGTCGCGCAAGGCGGCTGCCGTGGGCTTTGAGTGGGAGACGGTCCAGGACGTGTGGGACGAGGTCGCCGAGGAGCGTGCCGAGTTTGAGGCCGAGGCTTCCGGCTCGCCCGAGCGCGAGATGGAGTTTGGCGACCTGCTCTTTGCCCTGGTTAACGTTGCGCGCAAGGAGGGAATCGACGCCGAGAGCGCCCTGCGTGCCAGCACGGCAAAGTTCCGCCGCCGCTGGGCCGCGATGGAGCAGATGGCGGCCGACGCCCACGTGGATCTGGCCGAGCTTTCGACCCACGGCCTCAATGACCTCTGGGATGCTGCAAAGGCAGAGGAGTAAGACTGCGGGGGCGACGGGCTGACACGCCTCATCGTTCCCGCTAAATTTTTCGAAAATCAAGTGTATCCCTCGGCTAACTTAGGGCATAATGCAAAAAGTGCGACATGGCTAACTTACGGAGGCGCACCGACGGTGCACGGTCAGCCGGTCGCCAAGCATTCAGCCCGTTTCCAAGTGAGAGGGAGACAACATGAGCGATATTTTGGATGTCTACGGTCGCGAGGTGCTCGACAGCCGCGGCAACCCCACCGTAGAGGTCGAGGTCGTGCTCGAGGACGGCAGCTTCGGTCGCGCGATGGTGCCTTCGGGCGCTTCGACCGGCGCTTTCGAAGCTTGCGAGCTGCGCGACGGCGACAAGGGCCGCTACCTGGGCAAGGGCGTCTCGCAGGCCGTCGAACACGTCAACAACGAGTGTGCCAACGCCGTCGTGGGCCTCGATGCCTTCGATCAGCGTGCCATTGACGCCGCGCTGATTGCCGCCGACGGTACGCCCAACAAGACCAAGCTCGGCGCCAACGCTATTCTGGGCGTATCGCTGGCCGTTGCCCGCGCCGCTGCCGAGTCGGCGGGCCTGTCGCTGTACCAGTACCTGGGTGGCGTCAACGCCCACCTGCTGCCCACGCCCATGATGAACATCCTCAACGGCGGCGTGCATGCCGACAATAACGTCGACTTCCAGGAGTTCATGATCATGCCGGTGGGCGCCCCGAGCTTTGCCGAGGGCCTGCGCTGGTGCGCCGAGGTCTATCACACTCTCAAGGGCGTGCTGCACGAGGCCGGCCTGGGCGGCGGCGTGGGCGACGAGGGCGGTTTCGCGCCCAACCTCAAAACCAATGCCGAACCGTTCGAGTACATTACCAAGGCCGTCGAGAAGGCTGGCTTTAAGCCCGGCGTCGACTTCATGTACGCCATGGACCCGGCGTCCACCGAGTTCTACAACGCCGAGACCGGCATGTACGAGCTCAAGGGCGAGGGCGTGGAGTACACGAGCGCCCAGATGGTCGATTACTGGGAGAAGCTCGTCGACACCTACCCCATCATCTCCATCGAGGACGGCATGGCCGAGGAGGACTGGGACGGCTGGGTCGAGCTCACCCGTCGCAT
>USCS01000261.1 GCA_900552875.1 uncultured Collinsella sp.
CCCCCGAGGCCCACATGCTGCTCATCGAGCCGTGGGACAAGGCACTCATCAATGCTATCGTCAAGGCCATCGGCGCTTCCGATCTGGGTATTACCCCCAACTCCGATGGCACCGTCGTTCGTCTTCCGTTCCCGGCTCCCACTGAGGAGCGCCGTCGCGAGCTCGTCAAGGAGTGCCGCGAGTACGCCGAGCAGGCCAAGGTGTCTATCCGTAACATCCGTCGCGACTTCAACAACAAGCTCGAGCGCGATGAGGAGCTCACCGAGGACGATGTCCGTCGCGAGCAGGCCAAGGTCCAGAAGCACACTGATGAGTATGTCGCCAAGGTCGAGGAGCTTCTGAAGGAAAAAGAAGCCGAGGTCATGGAGATCTAAGGTGCAATACGACGAGCATAAACTGGTCGAGTACTTTGCCGACGCCCCTGCGGGCGTCGGTTTTTCCGACCTTGACCTCAATAGCATTCCGCACCATATCTCGTGCATCATGGACGGCAACGGTCGTTGGGCCACGTCGCGCGGTCTTGCACGCACTGAGGGCCACAAGGCGGGTATCGTCTCGCTGCGCGAGATCATTACCGCCTGCGTGCGCCTGGGCGTCGACGTGCTTTCTGCCTATGCGTTTTCTACCGAAAACTGGAACCGCCCGCAGCATGAGGTCAACGTCTTGATGCACTTGTTTGCCAAGACGTTCATCGACGAGTTGCCGCTTCTGAAGCGCGAAAACGTGCGCGTTGTCTTTTTGGGTGACATTTCCGCGCTGCCCAAGAAGACCCGCGACGTTTTTGAACGCGGTCTTGCCGAGTGCGCCAATCACACCGGCATGACGCTGGCGCTTGCCGTCAACTACGGCGCGCGTGCCGAGATTACCCGCGCTGTCCGTCAGATCGCACTCGACGCTGCCGCCGGTAAGATCGATCCTGGCGCAATTGATGACGACATGGTGGCTTCCCACCTCTATACCGCCGGCCTTCCCGATCCTGAGCTTGTGATTCGCACTTCTGGTGAGCTGCGCCTTTCGAACTATCTGCTGTGGCAGGTGGCTTATTCCGAATTCTACGTCACCGATACCTATTGGCCCGACTTTGATCGTTGGGGCCTTGTCGACGCCATTTTGGCCTATCAGGGCCGTGACCGTAGGTTTGGTGGACTGAGCAAGACCGAGGAGGCTTAATCGTGTCCGATCGTCCCAAGGCATCTGCTCCCAAGACGCCTGCGCGCAAAGCTGCCACTGCGGGAACGCCTGCAGTGAAGAGCGGCACCGGTTCGTGGCTGGCGGGCTTTATTACCCGTGCCGCCGCCGGTATCGTCTACGCCGTTGTCTTTATCCTGTGCCTGGTTTTGGGTATCGTGCCCACGGCCATCTTTGTTTCCGTCATGAGCGGTCTGTGCTGCTATGAGTTTTTCCGTATGACAAGGCTCGATGGCAAGATGGCTAACGAGCGCATGGGTATCGCTGCCGCCGTGCTCTTTCCGCTGTCGGCGTTGGGCGATTCGATGCTGCTGAATGCCCTGCTTTTTGCCCTGATGCTCGCTGTGGGCATTTGGTATGTCTGGTCGCCGCGTACCCGCATATCCGATGTTGCCGTGACACTCATGGGTCCCATCTACACCGGTTTTATGCTGTCGGCTATCGTGCTGCTGCGCGATGCCGTGCCCGGTTTTGCCGGCGCCCTGCTTTCGGTGGGTGTTTGCGCGTCCCTTTGGGTCTCCGATTCGTTTGCCTACATCGTGGGCAGCCGTATCGGTAAACACAAGATGGTTCCCAAGATCTCTCCCAAAAAGAGCTGGGAGGGGTTTGTTGGCGGCATCCTGGGCTCGGTTTTGATTTGGCTCATCCTGTGGGCGACGCATTTCTTCAAGCTCAGCCTGCCCTATGCGCTGCTGTGCGGCGTGGTCGTGTCCATTCTGGGCGTTATCGGCGACCTTATCGAGTCGCGCATCAAGCGCGGTGTGGGCGTCAAAGATTCCGGCAACCTTATCCCGGGCCACGGCGGCATGCTCGATCGTAGCGATTCGCTTATCTTCGGCTGCATCACCGCGCAGCTGATGCTGATGATCGGAGGCGTGCTGTAATGTCATTCCAGACGACGTATGGCCCCGATGGACGCCTCCGTGTTGCCATCCTGGGTTGTACGGGCTCCATCGGCACCCAGGCGCTCGATGTGTGCCGCCAGCATGCCGATCGCCTGCAGGTGACGGCGCTGTCCGTTAACTCCAGCACCTCTGAGCT
>USCS01000262.1 GCA_900552875.1 uncultured Collinsella sp.
CCCGCCAGCGCGCCGCTATCGGCCGCCACCTGGGTATCCCCGGCACGCGACATGCTCCATATCGCCGCGGTCGACGAAAACAACAACGTGAGCACCACTAGGATGACCACGGCAGAAGAAAGCGTGGTGTAGGCACCGTCTTCGATAAACAGATCGACACCGGCGCGGCCCATAAAGCCGCCTCGTTTGCGATGGCAGCTCGGACGGCGCGTCAAAACGCATCTAGACCAGAAACGCTTAATCCCATGCAGCAATCCACGAATCATAATCTCCCTCCAGCCATTCGGGACGCGATTGATACGAGACATCGACCTTGAGCTCAACGTAGCCGCCCTCGGCGGTACCACCCATAGCCTGCGCAAACGCACCGATCACAGGCAACGGCTTGACCTCGCCGGAAACGGACACGGACGAGACGCCACCCGCACCGGCCCGGCCAAGCTCGATATCCCACGACAACGGCCCGCCGGCATGAAAGATCGAAACGTTGGGCACTGCGGCAAGCCGGCGGCGGGTGAACTCCTTAAGATCGTCGTCCTCCGCCGTCGTCGTGGTCATGAGCCGCGCGGTCTCGGCGGCGGCAGACTCCATGACCGCGCGCGTATAAAGCAGGCACACCGGTTGCAGTGCGAGAAGGATGAGCGTCAGAAACGTCGGCAGCAAAAAAGCAGCCTCGACCGTAGACTGCGCCCGGTCCTCGTGCGCGATATCAATACAACGCGATGTCCTTAGCGCCCGCGGCGGCGTCGATAACCGACATCGAGGCAACGCCATGGGATGCCGCCCGCTCAACCAGCGCCGCCAAGCGTCCATCGGTGCCAGCACGCCAAAGTCCCGCAATCGCCAGCACGATCGATAGCAGCGCCACCGTGACGATGGCGTATTCCACAGTCGCTTGGGCAACCTCTTCACGCAGAACGCCATGCATTTCACGATCCCTCCTTTGAGCTTATTGTTTGCGGGACCAGGCGCACCGCGCGCAGACGACATGAAGCATCGCCAGCATCCGCGGCAACCGTCACCATATCGACCCAGCCGCGCCCATCGCGCACGATGGCGCCCCATACGTTGCCCTTAATATCGAGATAGCCGCTCAGGGCGAGCTGGGCCGTTGGCACCTCGCGGTAGGCGCGTAACATATCCGCCGCTGCCTCGGTCATCGGTCGGTCCTCGGACCATGCAAGCCGGACCGCAATCGCGTTGTCCCCAGGCGAATCCGTCGTAGTGCCAGACCGCTTGTCGAGCGTCCGCAGAAAGGTTTGCGCCGTGACAGCGACATCCGAATCGTCCGCATCTCGCATCTCATCTTTTTGAGACGCCACCGCCGAATCTGAGCCCGAATCGAAGGCGGCCCCAGGACGCTGCTGCCGCGCGGCGTTAAGCCCCCAAAGCACCGCCGCCATCGCCACGATCAGGCAAGCAAACACCAGCAGCACCCCGATGGAGCGCTCGCCCTCTACAGGCTGTTGATGCCCTCGCTGATCGCATCCCATAGCTCTTTAACCTTGCCCTTAAATGCGACGATGGCGATAATCGCGATCACCACGAGCACGCCGACCAAGATGGCATACTCGGTGGTACCCTGTGCACTCTCCTCCTGCAGTAGCTCCTTGGCGCGCTGACGAACATATGCCGCCCGGCAAAACGCCCAGCCCTGGACCTTGCCAGCAGCGTCAGTCATCGTGTTCATGTATTCCTCCCTACATCATCCCGCCTGCTCCCAGCAGCGGGCCCAATATGGACAGAAGCAACGCCGGCAAGATGAGCGTGCCGGTGGGAATCAGCAGCTTGACGGGCGCACGCTCGATCTCGCGCTCGACCGCGGCGCGATGAGCCGCACGGATCTCGCGACTTTGAGCGGCCAGCGTCTCGGCAAGTGGGGCACCCAGGGCGAGTGCCTGCCCCACCGTAATGGCAAAGGTCTCGAGCGCTCGCACGTCCAGGTCGCGCGCGGCGACCAACAACTCGTCCTCACGCGTGCCCACGCCCACCTGCCACGCCATGCAGGCCCGCTCAAGGCGAAGAGCCAGCACTGACCGGCGGTTGGCGCAGAAAATCTCAAGCGCTGCATCAAACGAAAGACCGGCCGAAAGACCCAAGCGCACAACATCGATCATCTCGGACACTTCGCCGAGCGAAACTCGCGCCGGGCCGCCCGCTCCAACCGCGCCCTTCACTCGCGCGGTCAGGGCATCGACCACCG
>USCS01000263.1 GCA_900552875.1 uncultured Collinsella sp.
CCCCGGGGGTACCCGTGGGCAAAAAGCAACCGCCCCGCCGAAATATACATTCGAAGTAGCAGTTTATGCAAATAGGCGGTTGTGGATGCGTCAACGCCTCGCTAGAACTTGAATCCCGGAACAGGCTACTCGGCGCTCTTGAGGGCGCCGACCATGTCGATCTTGTTGAGGGTACGATTGGTAGCGAGGTTGACGATAAACGTAAAGGCAAAGGAAAGCACCACGGCGAGTACGTAGCTTAGCGGCTCGACCTCGACGTCAAAGTACAGCGACGGCATCTGCAAAATGTAGGTAAAGCTCTCGGCAAGCAGGCCACCCAGCGGCACGCCCAGCGCAGCGCCGATCGCCGTGAGGATTAACGTCTCCTTGTTGACGTAGTGGTGCACCTCGCCGCGACGGAAGCCCAGCACCTTAATGGTCGCCAGCTCGCGCTCGCGCTCGGAGATATTCGTGTTGGACAGCGTAAACACCACCACAAACGATAGGCACGCTGCCATAAAGGTCACGAGCACCACGACAGAATTGATAATCGTAAAGTTCGCCTCGTAGTTCTGCCAATGTTCGGCCGTGCTCGAGATGGTGAGCCAACCGTCGCTCTTAATCTTCTTGCTAAACGCAATCTGGTCAGAAGATAAGCCCTTAAGCAGCACAAAGATGCCGTTAAGGCGTGCACTTCGACCGAACGCGCGCTCATAGGTGCCCTGCGTCATGTAAAGCGTGTTGCCCAGATAGTTAAGCGAAATGTCGCCGACTTTGACCTTGGCAACATTGAGCGACGAATCCTGGACGTGAGCCGTATCGCCCGGCTGAATCCCCAGGACCAGCTGTGAACTCTTGCTCAGATACACATCTCCGTCACGCAAAGACAGCGGCTCTTTGGACTCATCCTCAAGGCGAACGTAATTGCCCAAGTCACCCGTGCGGTCATCGGGCACCACGATCAGCTGTACGGTCTCGCTCTTGCCGCCAAACGTAAAAGTAACGTTGTCGGTCATGATCGGCAGGGTCGAGGTCACGGTCACGTTGGAATCATTGGCCGCACTGCGCTCATCCAATGCCGCGCACGTCTGCGAAAAATCGTCGGGATTGGCGACCGCCAGCAGGTCGTAGCGCGTGATATGCCCGTACTGTTTGGGCGAAAGCGCCACCGACGTATCGCGGATACCCATGCCGCAGATCACGAGCGCCGTGCAGCCAGCGATACCGAAGATGGTCATAAAGGCACGCTTTTTGTAGCGGAACAGGTTACGCGCTGCCACCTTGTTCAAAAAGCCCATGCGGTGCCAGATAAAGCCGATACGCTCAAGCAAGATGCGCGAGCCGGCGCGCGGGGCCTTGGGACGCATGAGCGAGGCTGGGGTCTCGGCCATCTCGTGGCGGCAGGCGATAATCGTGGCGCCCACCACGCCCACAGCAAACAGCGCCACCGAGACGATTGAGGACACGATGTCGTACGAAAGCAGCATCTGGGGCAGTGAGTACATGTCGTCAAACACCGTAAACAGGAACAGCGGCAGGCCCACAAATCCGATGATGTTGCCGAGCACGCCGCCGATCAGACAAGCCCACAGCGCGTAGTCCACGTATTTGGACAGGATGCGCCCGCGCGAATAACCGAGTGCCTTATACAGACCAATGAGCGTGCGCTCCTCCTCAACCATACGCGTGGCAGTGGTAAGGCTGATGAGCACGGCGACGATAAAGAAGATAAACGGGAACACCGTGGCGATGGCCTCAATTGACGAGCTATCGCTTTCCACGCTCGAGTAGCTTGCGATATTGCCGCGATCCTGGATGTACCAGGTGCATTCGCCCAGGTCAGAGAGCTCGGCGCGGGCATCGGCAAACTGTTGGTCGGCGGCGGCGCGGCGCTGGTCCAACTCGGCCTGAGCCTGGACGCGCTCCTCACTGCCCTCGGCCATACGATCGATGTTGCCCTGTTCAATCCCAAAGAGCATATTCGCCTGGCGCTCGGCCGCATCCAAGCTTGCCGGCGTGTCGACCGTCAACTCCTGAGCGCGCGCCTTCTCACGCTCCTCGCGGATCTTCTCGATATTGCCCTTGACCTCATTGATCTTTGCCGCGTAGGCATCCGAATAGGAGTTGAGGCTCTTGGCTCCCTCGACGATCACGTGGACCGAGGAGTAGGAAGAAGATGTCGCGGCGTCCTCGTTCACATAGAACTTATAGTCCGCAGCCG
>USCS01000264.1 GCA_900552875.1 uncultured Collinsella sp.
CCGCTTTAATCGGAACTATATCACCGCAACTTTTATGGACGCGTGGGTGGGCTATACTAGCTGCGAATGAAAGGAAGTTAGCCATGTTTGACAACGGACCCGTACCCGGCCGCAACGACGCCTGCTGGTGCGGCAGCGGCAAAAAATATAAGAAATGTCACAGCGCCTTCGACGAGCGCCTCGAGCGCCTGTGGGAGGAGGGCTGGGAGGTTCTGCCCCGCACGCTCTACAAGACGCCCGCCGACATCGAGGGCATCAAGCGCTCCGCCGCCATCAACGTGGGCGTGCTCGACTACGTAGGCGAGCACATCGCCGCGGGCATGACCACCAACCAGATCGACCAGATGATCTACGACTACACCGTCGAGCACGGTGGCACACCGGCCGACCTCCACTACGAGGGCTACCCAAAGAGCGTGTGCACCTCGATCAACGACGTCGTCTGCCACGGCATCCCCTGCGATGCGGACGTGCTGCACGAGGGCGACATCATCAACGTGGACTGCTCCACGATCCTAGACGGCTACTTTAGCGACTCGAGCCGCATGTTCTGCATCGGCGAGGTCTCGGCCGAGCGCCAGCGCCTGGTCGACGTCACCCGCGCCAGCGTGGAGGCGGGTCTGGCAGCCGTCAAGCCATGGCTGCCACTGTCCGTGATGGCCGAGGCCGTGCAAAAGACGGTCGAGGACGCCGGCTTTAGCGTGGTGCGCGAGTACGGCGGACACGGCATCGGTAAGGAGTTCCACGAGGACCCGTTTGTGGGCTTTACCACCGAGGCACCCGATGTGGACACCATCATGGCTCCGGGCATGGTCTTTACCATCGAGCCCATGGTCAATGCCGGAGCGCCCGACATCAAGATCAGCAAGGGCGATGGCTGGTGCGTGCGCACCAAGGACGGCAGCGACTCGGCCCAATGCGAGGTACAGCTTGTGGTGACCGAGGACGGTTACGAGCTGCTGAGCTGGTAGCCGTGGATGCGCCGGGCTTCGCGATGGATATGTTAACCATCACGAAGCCCGGCGTTTTTTTAGCGTTTTGCCTGATAAAACCTGCCAAAAATAAACCTGTCCCTTTTTGGCAGGTCGAGCGGAGAGGACTGCTTGTGAACATCCTGGTTTTGTTGCCCGTCAACGACCGCCATCGCGCAATTCTTGAGTCGAGCGCTCCGGGCGAGGACTTTATCTACACGAGCTCCGACGCCGCCACGCGCGAGCAGGTCGCCGATGCCGACGTAATCCTGGGCAACATCGACCCTGACATGCTCACGACATGCGAACATCTCCAGCTGTTGCAATTGCAGACCGCCGGCTATGACGATTACCTTGCCGCCGGGACCGTGCCGGCCGACGCCAAACTGTCTTGCTCGGTGGGCGCCTACGGCCAGGCCGTAAGCGAGCACATGTTTGCCATGGTGCTGTCTATGATGAAACGCCTGCCCGGCTACCAGGACCTGCAGCGCGAGCATCGCTGGGAGGACTTGGGCGCGGTCACCTCGCTCAAAAACGCCAACGTGCTGGTGCTGGGCGCGGGCGATATCGGCGGCCACTTTGCCACGCTCTGCCGTAGCATGGGTGCGCACGTCCGCGGCATCAAGCGCCATCCGCTCGTCTACCCCATTGTGTTTGAGGACATGGACGGCATGCACGCCCTGCCCGAGCGCCTGGCCGAGGCAGACGTCGTCGCATCCTTTATGCCCAGCACACCCGAGACCCGCGGTCTGGCGAACGCCGAATTCTTCGCCGCGATGAAACCAAGCGCTTTCTTTGCCAACGGCGGCCGCGGCGACCTCGTGGTTGCTGACGACTTGGTTGCCGCCCTGGAGTCGGGACATCTTGCCGGCGCCGCGGTCGACGTCACCGACCCCGAGCCGCTGCCTGAGACAAGCCCCCTGTGGGATGCGCCCAACATGCTCATCACACCGCACGTCTCCGGCTGGTTCCACCTGGAGGCTACGCTCAACAACGTGGTCGACATCGCCGCGGAGAATCTGCGTCATCTACAGGCGGGCGAGACGCTTCGCTGCTGGATCGAACACTAATTGTTCCGGCGTTTTGCCAAACGCCGGAACTACTCGACGCTGCGAGCCCGCCAGAGCGGCAATCTGACGTTCAATCGTCGGGCATGGCCAAAAGGCCTATGCCCTCCTCTT
>USCS01000265.1 GCA_900552875.1 uncultured Collinsella sp.
AATGTATGTGTCTCGTGTCTAGCCGCGTCGAGGCCCCTGCCCGTCCACGGTGACCCGAAGCCTTTTAGCTTCGGACAAATCCCATCTTGCCACGGAGGGCGTCCTCTTTCAAGGGCGCCCTCCGTAAACGTGTTTGAATTGTAGGCTAATGGCCACGTGCACTTGCTATCGCTCGCGAGCAACGATGAGCTGGTCCATCTCTTCGACATGCACGCCAACGGAGCCCTTGATGCTCGAGAACTCAACGGAGTTGCACACCAAGATGGGAACCGTCACATCGTAGCCCTCGGCAGCAATTGCCTCGCGATCGAACTCAATGAGTACATCGCCCTTATGGACGATGTCACCCACTTGCGCATGTACGGTAAAGTGCTTGCCCTCGAGCTGAACAGTGTCCAAGCCAACGTGGATGAGCACGTCCAAGCCATCGACCGTGTTGAGCGCAACGGCGTGTCCCGTGGGAAAAATGGCCTCGACCTTGGCGTCTGCCGGCGCAATCACGCGCGTACCCGTAGGCTGAATCGCCACGCCCTGGCCCAAAAGGCCGGTGGCAAATGTCTGGTCATTGACCTCGGACAACGGAATGACGTCGCCCGAGATGGGAGCATCCAGCGTAAGGACTCGACCACGCATACCAAAAGACCTTAGGACTTTAGTGAACATGATCCCCCTCGGACATACCAATCAACCAAAATAGCTTTAACAGTTTACCACTTGGCACCCGTTTTTGACCATTAGGGAAGTTCGCGCTTGACAACCTCGACGATGTCGTCGACAACACGCTGGGTCAGCTCGTGCGTCTCCGCCTCGGCCATAACGCGAACCAGCGGCTCAGTACCGCTCGGGCGCACCAGAATGCGGCCGCGGCCGTCAAGCTCCTTCTCGGCAGCAGCGACGGCGTCCCAAATGGGCTGGCAATCGTCCAGACCAGCCTTGTTGTCCGAATGCACGTTGACGAGTACCTGCGGGTACTTCTTCATGATGCCGGCAAGATCGGTGAGGGTACGACCGGTGCGCTTGAGCACGGCCAGCAGCTGCAGAGCCGTCACCAGGCCGTCACCGGTGGTGTTGTGCTCCAGGAAGATGATGTGGCCGGACTGTTCGCCGCCGATGACGGCGCCGTCCGCAAGCATACGCTCCAGAACGTAGCGATCGCCCACGGCGGTCTGAACCATCTCAAAGCCCTGCTCCTTCATAGCGATGGAGAAGCCCAGGTTGCACATGACGGTCGAGACGATCTCGGAGTTGGCGAGCTTGCCACGGGCGGCCAGGTCGGAGCCGCAGATGGCCAGGATGTAGTCACCGTCGATCTCATTGCCCTCACTGTCCACGAACAGCACGCGATCGGCGTCGCCGTCGTGGGCCAGACCGATATCGGCGTGAGTGCGCAGCACGAGCTCGCGCAGGGGCTCAAGATGGGTGGAGCCGCACTCGACGTTGATGTCGGTGCCGCAGTAATCGGTGTTGATGGCATGGACCGTGGCGCCCAGGCGCTGCAGTGCGGCGGGCGTGGTCTGGCAAGAAGCACCATGGCCGCAGTCGACGGCAACGACCAGGCCGTCGAGCCTCAGGCCATCAAGTGTATCGATGGCGTGGTCAACGTATGCCTTGCGAGCGTCCTTCATCTTGATAATGTGGCCCACGCCGGCACCGGTCGGCAGCGTGTCGGCAGCCATGGCCTCCTCGGACATGACCCAAGCGCTAATCTCCTCCTCGACCGCGTCGGGAAGCTTCATACCCTTGCGGCTAAAGAACTTGATGCCGTTGAACTCCGGCGGATTATGCGAAGCAGAGATGACGATGCCGCCGTCGAGCTCGTTTTGAACGGTGAGCAGCGCCACGGCAGGCGTGGGGATGACGCCGCAGCAGTGCGGACGGCCGCCCTCGGCCATGATGCCGGCGGTCAGAGCGCTCTCGAGCATGGTGCCCGAAAGACGCGTGTCGCGGCCGACGCAGATATCCGGACCAAGAAACTTGGTCGCCGCGCGGCCCAGGCGAAACGCGAGGTCGCACGAGAGGTCGGCATTGGCGACGCCACGGACGCCGTCGGTACCGAAGATGTTCTGGGGCATAGGATCGCTCCTTCCCTAGCAGGCGATACGCAACCGCCCACCCTAGTCGAAAAAGAAAAGCGGG
>USCS01000266.1 GCA_900552875.1 uncultured Collinsella sp.
CACCGTGGGGACATATGTATGTCAATCCTGGTCTAACAGAGCCTTAAAAAATCATTGTGTACCTAATGATTTTTTAATCCCCGTCCCAGAAAAATCATCCGCCGTCCCAAATTAGCTACCCTGGCGCCCTTTGCGGCTGCGGGCTGTTTGGTTTGGTAAAATACCGCCGCACTTGGGAACGGATGGGCTCCGGTGGGCTCCGCGGTCCTCAAAACCGTTGCGAGGCGTGCAAAACGTCTTGGATGTGTTCGATTCACATACGTTCCCGCCATACGCTACCAGCGCTTTTGTGCTCGCGGTCTTGCTGCGTGCCGCAAAGGCGCTGTTTTGTTTTTGCACGAGCTTTTCGTAGCGCTGCTATTTCGGTGGCTGTATTTAGCTTCGTGCACCGGGTTTCGAGCATGCCGATGGAGGTGTTTTGCCGTATGACTACCGTAAGACGGGCCGATCTTTCTTGTGTTGTCCAGGCGGGCGGGTTGTCGTCGCGCATGGGCTGCGATAAGGCGCGCATGGCGTTTTGCGGTGAGCCGCTCATCGAGCGCGTGCTGGGTCGGCTGGCGCCAGTTGCCGGCGAGTTGGTCGTGACGACTTCGCGTCCCAGCGAGCTTGCCTATCTTGAGGAGTTTATGTTTGATGGCCTGCGCCCCCGCGTGGTGATGGACGTCGACGGTCCCGCCGGTGCCATGCGCGGCATCGCGAGCTCGTTGGCCGCGGCCCGATTGCCGCTCGTGGCGATCGTCGCCTGCGATATGCCGTTTGTCTCGCCGGAACTCATCGGCGCGCTTGCCGATCGTGCTGAGGCCGAGGCACTCGACGTGTGCGTGCCGCGCGAGGAGCGGGGGATTGAGCCGCTTTGCGCCGTCTGGCGCCGTGTCGCGTGTGCGCCGGTTGCCCAAGAGCTGCTCGCCGATGACCGTCAGCGAATCCGCTGCCTGATCGACCGGGTGAATGCCGGGTATTTGGACGAGCCTCAGATTGTCGCGGTCGCCGGCTCGACGCTCTGCTTCGAGAACGTCAATACGCCCGAGGAGTTTGCGGCGGCCGAGTTACTCGCCTAGACGATTGGAGTTGCCATGTCTCACGATATTTGCCCCGACACGGGAGAGCCTTGCACTTGCGATGGTTCCGAGCCCTGTACCTGTGGTTGCGGTGGCTGTGGACATACTGCGGAAGAGGAAGCGGCCGCCGCGGCGTATCGCGATGCACACCGCGAAGGCCCGTCCGGTGATGCCCTCGACCATGAGCGCAAGATTATCGTGTCGTTTGACAGCACCTTCGATGTGATGGAATGCGAGCAGCTGTGCCTTGCCGCCGGTGTGCCCGGGCACATCATGCCGCTGCCCGGCTCCATTACCGCTGGCTGTGGGTTGTGCTGGGTCATGCCGTTCTCCGGCGATGCGCTCGCCGCCTTCCGCGCTGCCACCGAAGGCCGCATAACCCCCGCCGACTACCATCAGCTCGTCCTCTAACCACCAAAACCACCACAAAGGTGCCTGTCCCCAATGTGGTGGTTTGGAACACGTGGACGAAACAGGTTTGAAACACAGGTTTTGCACGTCAGACACTCAAAAACGCATCTACCTGCATCGTAATCAAAACGAAACATCTGCTCGTCGGCTTATGCGAAACTTTGCTGCAACAGTGCGATATTATCCATACTCGATAAAGCTCGCGGCGCATGGGGTGTCGCGACTGACATTTTTCTTTTCCACCAATTGGAGGAAGCATGAGCTACACGCAGAAAGTTCTCGACGAGCTCAAGGCCCGCTATCCCGAGCAGCCTGAGTTCATCCAGGCCGCAACCGAGATCCTCGGCACCATCCAGCCGGCGCTCGACGCCCATCCCGAGTACGAGGAGGCCGCTCTGCTTGAGCGCCTCGTCGAGCCCGAGCGCATCGTCATGTTCCGTGTTCCCTGGGTCGACGACCAGGGCAAGGTTCAGGTCAACCGCGGCTATCGCGTCGAGTTCAACTCTGCCATTGGACCCTACAAGGGCGGCCTGCGCTTTAACCCGACGGTCACCCTGGGCATGCTCAAGTTCCTGGGCCTGGAGCAGATCCTCAAGAACAGCCTGACCACCCTTCCCATGGGCGGCGGCAAGGGCGGCTCCGACTTTGACCCCAA
>USCS01000267.1 GCA_900552875.1 uncultured Collinsella sp.
TAAGGCCCGGTGAGGTCAAACGCTCGCCGCCACTCGAGACCAAGCCGGCCATAAGAGTGCGAAGGGCATCCGCGCGATCGGCGCAGATGCCCTGTGAAATCAGTTCGTCATCGAGACGCACACGTTTCATGAATGCCATCAACCATTCGTATCCGGAGACGCGGCCTGGCTATCCTGGGATTCGTGTGCCGCATCCTCATCGTATTCCTGCTCGAGCTTATCGGCCTCACGAGGCGTCAACTCAAACTTATCGACCATATCGACCGCACGGGAGCCCAGCTCGATCGCCTCGTCAAACAGATCGAGCGAACGCTCCAGGGACGTATCCTTGGAGCGAACGGTCGCGATGATCTGGTCCAAGCGGTCCGAAATCTCGTCGAAGTTGCGGACGGAACCCTCTGGCATGGCTACTCCTCGACGGTACCGGTCTCGGCCTCGGCGACCTCGGCACCCTCGTCGAGAACGCCGGCCGCAGCCTGAGCGGCTGCAACCTTGGCGGCAGCCTCGGCGGCCTGGGCCTCCTCGCGGGCACGGTCCTCGGCCAGCAGCTCCTGATACAGGTCCTCGCCCGGCAGCTCCTCGCTACGAGCGATCTTGCCCAGCACGCCGTTGACAAACGACGCAGACTGGTCGGTGCCATAGGCCTTGGCAAGCTCGACTGCCTCGTTGATCACGATGGCGTCCGAGACCTCCTCGTCAGTGAGGAAGCGCATCTCATAGACGGCGATACGCAGCAGATTGCGGTCAGCACCGGGCATACGCATAAGATCCCAGTTCTTGGCGACGGAGCGCAGGGCGCAGTCGATGCGGTCGATGTGCTCGTAGGCACCGCGGCACAGCTCCAGCGCGTAGGGATCGAGGGGACCCTTCGAGATCAGGAAATCGCCCTCGAGGACGCGCTCGAGCGGGCTGTCCGTGGCCTCGGCCTGGAACAGCAGCTGCAGCGCCTGACTGCGGGCAAGCGTACGCCCGCGATAAACCTTAAGGCTCAAAGGTTACTCCTTGGGGAAAACGAGGCCGTCGATGCAAACGTCAACGCGCTCGACCTCGACGCCCACCTGGGCGTCGATGGCGGCAACCACGGCGGCGCGAACGGCCTCGGCGAGTTTCTTGAACGGATAGCCAAAGAACACCACGACGCGCACGGTAAGCGCGAGTTTGTCGCCAATGACCTCGGCCTCGACCGCCGGCTCGGAAGCCGGGGCCTTGGACGAAAGCATCATGGAGACAAGGTTGGTGGCAAGGTCCTTGACGCCCACGGAGGCGATGCCCTCGACATCCGTGACGGCGCGCGAGACGATGGCGGTCAGAACATCGGGCGAAATGCCGATGCCGTCAATCTTGATTTCCTGGGGCATGAGTCCTCCTAGAAGAGTTGGTTGCTAGACGCGGGAGACGAACTTGCCGTCGCGGGTGTCAACCTTAATGACCTCGCCCTCGTTGAGGTACATGGGGACCTGGATGACAGCGCCGGTGTCGATGGTGGCCGGCTTGGTGGAACCCTGGACGGTATCGCCCTTGAAGCCCGGGTCGGTCTGGACGATGGTGGTCTCGATGAACATCGGCGGGGTCACGCCCATGAGCTCGTCGTCGGCGAAGAGCAGCTGGCAGGTGTCATTCTCGCGCAGCCACTTGGCGTTCTCGCCCACCATATCCTCGGGAACGGGAACCTGCTCGTAGGACTCGTTATCCATGAAGATGTAGTCGGCGCCGTCGTTGTAGAGGTACTGGAACTCACGGGTGGTGAGCATGACGCTCTCGAACTTGGTGCCGGCGTTGCAGGTGTTCTCGACGACGCGGCCGCTCTTGATGTCGCGGGTCTTGTAGCGCACGAAAGCGCCGCCCTTGCCCGGCTTGACGTGCTGGAACTCAACGATGGTGTAGACCTTGTCCTTAATGCGGAGACCGAGGCCGTTCTTGAAGTCGGCGGTAGAGATAGTAGGCATAGCGACCTTTCTTGTTATTGGCTAGACGCACAAACGTCCAAATTACATACGAGCGAAATTATACACTTGCAGACGGCGGCTGCGGCGAGCGCATAAAAAGAGAACGCGGGACGCCCGAATCGACCTTGATTATCAACTTCATCCGAACACCTCCCACATTCATCCGCACATGTGCG
>USCS01000268.1 GCA_900552875.1 uncultured Collinsella sp.
GTAACTAGTTAGCCACCCAGATATGCCTTGCGGACGTTGTCGTCGTGCAGGAGTTCTTGGCCGGTGCCGGTCATGGTGATCTTGCCGGTCTCGAGCACGTAGCCGCGTGTGGCGATGGAAAGAGCCATCTGTGCGTTTTGCTCGACCAGGAGCACCGTGGTTCCGGCCTTATGCAGATCCTCGACAATTTGGAAGATCTGCTCAATCAGAATCGGTGCCAAGCCCATAGAGGGCTCATCGAGCATGAGCAGCTTAGGGTTACTCATAAGGGCGCGCCCCATAACGAGCATCTGCTGCTCGCCGCCCGAAAGGGTGCCGGCGACCTGGCGACGGCGCTCCTTCAGGCGCGGGAACTGCTCGTAGACGCGCTCAAGGCCCGGAGCCACCGTGGACTTGGGTTGCGTATAGGCGCCCATCTCCAGGTTCTCCTCAACCGTCATCTGCAAAAAGGCGCGACGTCCCTCGGGAACCTGAGCCAGTCCCTTACCAACCAGCTTATCAGCGGGCGTATGGGTAATGTCCTCGCCCATAAACTTGATGGAGCCGGTCTTGGAGCGCAGCAGGCCCGAGACGGTCTTAAGCGTCGTGGACTTGCCGGCACCGTTGGCGCCGATCAGGGCCACGATCTCACCCTCGTTGACGTTAAAGGAGATGTCCTTGATGGCGTGGATGGCGCCGTACCAGACGTTGATGTTGTAGACGGAAAGCATCGGCTCTGCCATTTAGTTCTCCCCCTTATCCTGCTTGCCCAGATACGCCTCGATAACGGCGTCGTTGTTCTGGATCTCCTCGGCCGTGCCCTTGGCGATGACCTTACCAAAGTTGAGCACGCAGATGCCCTCGCAGATGTTCATGACGAGCGACATATCATGCTCGATAAGCATAATGGCGATGCCAAAGGTGTCGCGGATCTTGACGATGTTCTCCATGAGCTCCGCGGTCTCGGACGGGTTCATGCCGGCGGCCGGCTCGTCGAGCAGCAGCAGTTTGGGGTTGGTGGCAAGCGCGCGGACGATCTCCAGACGACGCTGGGCGCCGTAAGGCAGCGAGCCGGCCTGCTCGTTTGCCAGGTGCTCCATATCAAAAATGGACAGCAGCTCCATGGCGCGCTCGTGGGCGGCCTTCTCGTGCTTCCAATACGTCGGCAGGCGCAGCACGCCCTCAAAGCCGGAGTAGCGCTCCTGGTTGTGCAGACCGACCTTGACGTTGTCCTCCACCGTCATGGTGTTGAACAGGCGAATGTTCTGGAAGGTACGGGCAATACCCATGCGGTTGACCTGATAGACCGACTTGCCCGAGGTGTCCTCACCGTCGAGCAGGATGGTACCGTGCGTGGGCTGGTACACCTTGGTGAGCAGGTTGAAGACCGTGGTCTTGCCGGCACCGTTGGGGCCGATGAGACCGGCGATCTCGGTCTTGCCGATGGTTAGGCTAAAGTCGTCGACCGCCTTGAGGCCGCCAAACTCAATGCCCAGGTGGATGCACTCGAGCGCCGGGCGCTGGCCCAGGTCGCGGTCGGGGACAATGGCGCCAGAAGGATACGGGACCATCTTGCCCTTGTTGAACTCAAACTTACTGGGCATCGGCTGCCACCTCCTTCTTGGGAGCAAAGCGATCCTTAATGCGTGCGAAGAACGCCTTGAGCTGCGGGTTGTTGGTAAAGATCATGACCAGAATCAGCACGATGGCGTAGATGAGCATGCGGTAGTCCGAGAACTGACGGAGCAGCTCGGGAAGCACCGTGAGCAACGCCGCCGCGATGACGGAGCCGCGCATATTGCCCAGACCACCCAGGACCACGAACACCAGGATGAGGATGGACGTGTTGAAGTCAAACTTAGTGGCGGAAAGCTGCGAGAAGTTACCGCCGAAGAGAGCTCCGGCAGCACCGGCAAGGGCAGCGGAAACCACGAAGGCGATCATGCGGTATTCGGTGACGGAGATGCCTACCGACTCGGCTGCAATCTTGTTATCGCGCACGGCCATAATGGCACGGCCGGTACGGCTGCGAACCAGGTTGAGCACGATCACGAGTGCGACCATGACCAGGATGGCACCGGCGAGGAAGGTCGAGTACGTCGACACGCCCGAGGC
>USCS01000269.1 GCA_900552875.1 uncultured Collinsella sp.
GGTGCCGACATGATCACCGTGCACTACGAGGCTTCCACGCACCTGCACCGCACGCTCACCCATCTGCAGCAGCGCGGCGTCAAGGCCGGCGTGGTGCTCAACCCCGCCACCCCCGTGTGCGTACTCGAGAGCATCATCGACGTCGTCGATATGGTGCTGCTGATGAGCGTGAACCCTGGCTTTGGAGGCCAGAGCTTTATCCCCGGTACCATCGCCAAACTTCACGAGCTTACGGCCATGTGCGAGCGCCACGGCGTGTCGCCCCTGATCGAGGTCGATGGCGGTATCTCTTCCAAGAACATCGCCGAGGTCGTCAAGGCCGGCGCCAACGTGCTCGTAGCCGGCTCCGCCGTATTTAAGTCCGAAGATCCCGCCGCCGAGGTTGCACTGCTGCAGAAGCTGGGCAACGAGGCCGCACAGGAGGCATAAACCCTTATGACCGCAGGTCAAAACCGCATACCCGTGAATCTTGACTATGCCGCCTCGACGCCCATGCGCGCCGAGGCGCTCCTTGCGCAGCGCGAGTACGACGACAGCGAGCTTGCCGGCGTCAACCCCAACTCACTGCATTCGCTCGGCCGCAAGGCCGCTGCGCGTCTGGAGGTTGCTCGCCGCGAGATCGCCCGTAGCCTTGGCGCGCGCGTCCGCCCGTCTGAGATCATCCTTACCAACGGCGGTACCGAGGCCAACCAGCTGGCGCTCCTCGGTCTTGCCGAGGGCGCTCGTCAGCGCAATCGCAAGCGAGACCGCGTGATCGTGTCGGCGATCGAGCACGATTCGATTCTGGATAACCTGCCGCTGCTGCGCGCCGCCGGCTTTACCGTCGACCTGGTGCAGCCCTGTCGTACGGGCTACATCGAGCCTGCCGCGCTGAGCGACTTGCTAGGAGACGACGTGGCGCTCGTGAGCATTATGGTCGCCAACAACGAGACCGGCGTGGTGCAGCCCATCCGCGAGCTGGCCGCCGCCGCACATGCTGCCGGCGCCCTGTTTCATACCGATGCCATCCAGGGCTACTTGCATATTCCGCTCGATGTCACCGAGCTGGGCGTCGATGCTATGACCGTTGCCGCGCACAAGATCGGCGGCCCTGTGGCATCCGGCGCGCTCTACCTTAAGAACCGCACGCCGCTGCGTCCGCGCATCTTTGGCGGTGGACAGGAAGCCGGCCGTCGCGCCGGTACGCAGGATCTGCGCACGCAGCTGGCTTTTGCCGCAGCCGCTTCCGTGTTGCTGCCGAATGTGGGCCAGGAGCGTGCGACGCTGCAGGCCCTGTCCGACAAGCTCTACGCCACGCTTACGGCCCATCCTCGCATTCACGCCACGATGGGCGACTACGCGCAGGCCGATCGTCTGCCGGGTATGGTTTCAATCTACGTCGACGGCATGGACTCCGAGGAGCTCATCATCAAGCTCGACGCCGCCGGCTTTGAGGTTTCGGCCGGATCGGCTTGCTCGAGCGGCAGCATGGACCCGAGCCACGTGCTCAGCGCCATGGGCATTGGTCGCGAGCAGGCGCTGGGCGCACTGCGCATCTCATTCGATGATCGCGTGAACTCTGCCGACCTGGACGACTTTGCCCAGACACTGCTTTCGATCGTAGGTGCCGCATGATCGTCTCCGAGCTTGAACGTGCGCTGCTGGCGCGCTACCCCAAGGCGGACGCCGAGGGCTGGGATCATGTTGGGCTATCTGTGGGAGATCCCGCTGCCGAGATCCGCGGTGTTGCCTGCGCGCTCGACGCGACCGAGGCCAACGTGCGCCGCGCTCTCGAGGCCGGCGCTAACGTGCTGCTGACGCATCATCCCATCTATATCAAGGCGCCCGAGGCCTTTTGTCCGGCCGATTCCGCGCGTCCCCAGTGCAGCGCTGCACTATACGAGGCAGCTCGTTGTGGCGTGAGCATCATCTCGCTTCACACCAACCTGGACCGCTCGCACGAAGCGCGCGTTCGCCTGAGTGAGTTGCTGGGCGCTGAGCCCATGAGCTCGCTGGAGCATGTGAACGAGCCTGGGCTCACCGGTCTGGGCGCGCTCGCGACCCTCCACGACGCCTGCAATCTGCGCGATCTCGCCAACCGTGCC
>USCS01000270.1 GCA_900552875.1 uncultured Collinsella sp.
GCCTCGAGAAATACGGCGTCTACGATCTGATGGGCGTCGCGGCGCTCGACGAAAACCTGCTCTACGACGAGCTCGGCGTCAATGCCGAATATCTCATCGACCATGCCTTCGGGCGCGAGCCGACAACCATCGCCGACATCCAAGCCTATCGCCCGCAAGCAACTTCGACCACCACAGGACAGGTGCTCTCGAAGGGTTATGCCTACGAACAGGCCTATACCGTCTTGCGCGAGATGGTCGATGCCGCCGTGCTGGATTTGATCGACAAGCACGTGGTGTGCGACAGCATCTCGCTCTTTGTGGGCTATGCAAGCGAGCGCGCCGACATCCGCAGGCTTGATGCCAGCGGCACTGCACAATATGTGGACGGATGCGGACACCTGCGCTCGAGTACGTCGAGCATCGAACCCACCGCAACCGCCGGCCCCGAGCTCGCACCCCGTGCGCCCAAGCCCGTCCAGCGCGATGACGAACGGCGTCGTCTGGTACGTGAGGCGCAGGCAATCGACGGCATCTTTGTGGGAGAGCATGGCGGCAAACCGCGCGGTGGCTATGCCGCACTCTTTGCGCACTCCAACGCCTCGCGAAAGCTGCCCGAGCGTACCAATTCGTTCAAGAAGATCATGGGCTATTTCGATGAGCTCTGGGCGCAGACTGTCGATCCCAAACGACCGGTCAAGCGCATCAATCTGGGATTTGGCAACCTCATGCCCGAGGAATTTGCCACCATCGATCTGTTCAGCGATATCGAGGCCGATGAGCGCGAGCGCGACCTGGCACGCGCCGTGCTGGCCGTGAAAGGCAAATACGGCAAGAACGCCCTGGTCAAGGGATTGAGCTTTACCGCCGGCGCCACCGCACGCGAACGCAACGATCAGGTTGGAGGACACCGTGCCTAAACCCAAACAGCAGCCCATGAGGTCACCGACCGCTTTCGAGCGCTTGGCGGACCCCGAGGGAAGACGTCGCTCCGCCGACCCAAAGCTCACCGCCAACGGCACCGTCCGTGCCGGCCGTGCCGCGCAGTTTATGCCCTTTGCCGCCCTCGCGGGATACTACGAGCTCGTGCGTAAACAAGAGATCACCGCCGAGCCAAAATGCGAACTCACAGAAGAAAAAGCCCTCGAACTTTCGAAAAAGCTCGAGGGCCTCAAGCGCGGCGACTTGGTTCGTGTCACCTATTACGATGCATACGGCTATCGCAGCCGCACCGGCATCCTCGACGAGGCGCTCCCTGCTTTCAAACTCCTCAAGCTCAAAGATATCGCCATCGACTTCGACGACATCCAGGACATCGAGCTACGCGGACGAGCCTAGGCAAGGACGCGCATCCAAGGCAAGGCCTACAGCGTCATGACGTAGTAACCCGCATCTCTCACGGCAGCCTCAAGGACACCGCGATCGATCGGCCGCTTGGAGCGCACGCGCGCTGTGTGGTCCGCATACGTCACCGTTGCCCACACGCCATCCAGCGCATTGAGAGCATTGGCTACGTTCTGAGCGCAGCCGTCACAGCTCATGCCGCCGATGAGCAGCTCATCGCTATAGGGATAGTGCGATGCATCGGTATCCACCACAACAACCTTTTTGGCCTTCTTACCGCTCGCGCCATCGCTGCAGCAGCTCTTTCCGTGTGTCGAAGCGACAATGCGACGCAGTCCAAAAAACATGCCGACGGCAATGACGGCCAACACGATGAGATTCGCAGGGTTGAGCAAGTCGCTCATGCGTTCCCCTTTCAAGTAGCACTATCTAGATACCCCCATGGGGTGTCCCCATCTTAACCCAAAATCGTGTCCGTTCGGTCAATTAGTTTCCCTCTTCAAACTTTTTTGTTGACCATGACTTACTTTCATGTATAAGTTTTCCTAGGCTAACAACTGAGGACCCGAAAGGAGCATCGTGACTCGAACCATTGACATCCCAACATACCAAACGGCTGTCGTGCGCAACTGCTCCCCTACGCTCGCAGGTATCAAGCCGGCTTCGCTCTTTACCTATCCCGGCGTTTACGCCAACCAAAACGGAAAACCCAGCGCCGCCCATATCGAA
>USCS01000271.1 GCA_900552875.1 uncultured Collinsella sp.
GGTCGCCCCAAGGCAGGTTGTTGGCGTCGGCCTCCTTGTAGATCTTGATCTCCTTGCCGTCAACGGTGATGGAATCCTCGCCAGCAACGACCTCGTGATCGCGAGCGTAGTTGCCCTGCGTGGAGTCGTACTTCAGCAGGTAAGCGAGCATATCGGGAGAGGTGAGGTCGTTGATAGCGACGATCTCGGAGCCCTCATGACCGAACATCTGACGGAAAGCCAGACGACCGATGCGACCGAAGCCGTTAATAGCAACCTTTACTGCCATTGTGTCTCCTTTCGTAAGGCCCCCGCGAGCTACAGCGCCCGCCGTTGAGGCCCACAAACTAACCACTCGCCTAATATACCTTTTTTTTGACTTGAATTTCACGAGAATGCTCGAAATTGAAAATCAAATTTGCGTTAAAACGCTTTAAAGAATAAAATAGCAGCTAAATCCGTATATAAGTCGATACTTTAACCTACCTGTTTGCTTCAATGAGCTTTTCAAGCCGTAAAACACGATGGTAGAGGGCCGACTTCGACAAGGGAGGGTCAGCCATCTCCCCTAAATCACGCAGCGAAAGATCGGGATAGCGCTCGCGCAGGTCGCAAAAGACCGCCAAGGCATCCGGAAGCGCATCGCGAAGGCCTCGCTGCTCGAGCTCATCGATAAGCGCAAGCTGATGCTGGGCGGCACCCGCACTTCTGGTCTGGTTGGCGAGCTCGGCGTTCACGCGACGGTTCACATCGTTCTTAACCAACTTGACCGCGCGCGCCTCCTCAATCTCGGCAACGCTGCGCTTGGCGCCAATCAGCTTTAATAGATGCTCGATTTCCTCGGCGCTCTTAATGTACACGGCATATGACCCCCGCCGTGCATTAACACGAGCATGGACCCCAATCTGCTCCAACAGATCGCAAAGCCCCTTGGCATATTGCTCGCCCTGCACAGCGATCTCCAAATGAAAATCGCCGCGTGGATCGGCCACGAAGCCGCCCGCGATGAGCGCGCCGCGGATATAGGCAAGTCTACAGCAAGGACGGGCAACGATATGTCGGGGTACGCCGGCGACAAGTCCTCCCCTACGGTCGAGGATACCCAGCAGAACCAAGGCCTTATCCAGGTCTGGCTGATCAGGCAAGGTGATGAGGTAGTTTCGAACCTTATGCAATACAGATTTACGGACGGTGAACTCCGTTTTGAGCTTAAGGATACGATGCGTCAGCGTGATCATCGTGCGCGCGACGGCTCCCGTCTCAGTCGCAACCGTCAAACGATACCGCCCAGAGCCGGTAAGCGAGAGCGTACCGCTCACGCGCGTGAGGGCGGCAAGCGTCGACAAGTCGCAGTATTCACATTCGGGTTCGCAGCGCGCGAGCTCGTCACGCACCTCGGCGGTAAACGACATGCAGGCCTATGCCTTCGCGTTGGCGCGCGACAGGTCGCGGTGGGAGATGCTCACATGATACTGAGCGCCTTCCAGGTAACGGGCCGTGGCCTCGGCAATGGCAACGCTGCGGTGCTGGCCGCCCGTGCAGCCGATGGCGATAGAAAGCTGCGGCTTACCCTCCGCGATATAGCCCGGCATCACCGTATCGAGCAGCTGTGTCCAAGCCTTCCAAAACTCCTGCGTCTTGGGATGGTCCAGAACAAAATCGGAGACCTTTTTATCGAGACCGGTCATCGTGCGCATCTCGGGATCGTAGAACGGATTAGGCAGGAAGCGGACGTCGATCATAATGTCCGCTTCGACGGGCATGCCGTGCTTAAAGCCAAACGAGAACACGTGGACGTCCATGAGCTGCTGGTCGGACAGCTCGGAAAATGCCATACGTAGCTTGTTGCGCAGCGCAGAGGTGCGCAGACGGCTCGTGTCGATAATCATATCGGCTCGGTCGCGCACGCCCTGAAGCTGAAGGCGCTCGCGCTGAATGGCATCGGCCGTAGTCTCCCCCGGCTTGGCAATGGGATGACGGCGGCGATTTTCGCTGTAGCGACGAATCAACACCTCGTCAGAAGCCTCCAGGAACACGATGTCGCAGCTCATCTCG